>JAJDBZ010000082.1 GCA_029261095.1 Candidatus Omnitrophota bacterium
GACGGCGGTGGAATGCAGAACCGAGACAACAGTTCTCCAACTATGACCAACAGTTTCTTTCTGGGAAACACATCAGGTGCCAATGGTGGTGCCCTATTCAACCGTAGCAGCTCCCCCGTTTTGATTAATGTGGTGTTCTCCGGGAATTATACCAACAGTGATGGAGGGGCCATGTACAATCAGATTGGTAGTCATCCGGTCTTAACAAACGTCACCCTCGCGAACAACAGTTCCGGTTTCCGTGGGGGTGGAATCTATAACATTCAAGACAGCGACCCGCGCATTCGAAACAGCATTCTCTGGGGAAACCATGTGAATGGGAACTCCTCACAAATTCATAATGACTCTGGGGATAGTGTACCCATCGCCTCGGACAACCTGATCGAGGGAGGTTGCCCCTTTCAGACTACATGCAATGGAACTCTGCTCACAAGCAATCCGCTCGTTGTGGACGCCGATGGTCCGGATAACATTTTGGGGACAATGGACGACGACTTGACTCTTTCTGTGGGGTCCCCTGCCATTGACGCTGGGAACAATGCCCACGACCCGGATCCCAATAATTCTCCTCCGGATTCGGTTTTGGATATTCCGACAGACGCTGCTGGAAACACTCGAATCGAAAACACAGATGTTGATCTGGGCGCGTTAGAGTCGCCAGGACCCAATTCTCCTCCGGTCTGCGATGCCGGCGGTCCTTACCTGATTGACTGCGACACTCACACCCCGGATGTTCAGCTCGGTGGTTCCGGGTCCTCCGATCCGAATGGCGATCCCCTCACCTATGCCTGGTCGACCGATTGCCCTTCCGCGACATTTGATGACTCCACGATAGAAAATCCTGTACTCTCGATCTCCGCGATGGCCTGTATTCTCGGCTGCAACATCACGCTCGTTGTGAGCGATGGCGTCGAAAGTGTCACCTGCTCCACTTCTCTTTCGGGAATAGACAACGTCGCGCCGGTGCTAACCCTCCCCGCCGATATCACCCTTGAATGCGATTCTCCCACAGATCCCACTTCCGCCGGAATGGCAAGCGCAATCGACGCTTGCGATCCCAACCCAAGTGTCTCCCATGAGGATGCCATCTACTCGGGGACCTGCGACGAGCAAGTCGTCATTGTTAGGACCTGGACCGCGACGGATGCTTGTGGGAACACGAGCAGCCAAGACCAGACTATCACGGTGATCGACACCACGGCGCCTACAGTGACATGCCCTGGGGATATCACTGTGACAAACGACCCAGGTGAATGTGGGGCGATCGTGAATTTCAGCGCCACGGGATCGGACAACTGCGGGGCAGCCACCATCACCTACAGCCAGGATCCCGGGACTTTGTTTCCAGTCGGGACCACCGAGGTGACAGTCACCGCGACCGATAGTTGCGGAAATGCTTCCCAGTGTACCTTTGAGATCACAGTCAACGACACGGAAGACCCGGTTGTCGTCTCCCCAGCGGATATCGAAGTGGGCAACGACCCCGGCGGGACATCCTTCCAGAGTGGAACGGTCATCTCCAACACCGGAGATGGCCCGGTCGCGGTCTTTGCGGCGGACTTGGATGGAGATGGGGACGAGGATGTGGTGTCGGCCATGTTCAATGACAGCACCATTGTATGGAACGAGAACACGGATGGACTCGGGAACTTTGGTCCCGACAACTTGATCTCCACACTCACGACTGGAGCATTTTCGGTATTCGCGGGTGACATCGACGGCGATGGGGATCTCGATGTTTTTTCCGCGTCTCGCGGCGACGATAAGGTCGCTTGGTACGAAAATCGACTGAGTGAAGTCTCGAACGATTTCGGTCCCCAACAATTGATCTCGGCCAATGCCGACTTTGTTCACTGCGTGATCGGCGCCGACCTCGACGGAGATGGAGATTTGGACGCTATCTCGGCTTCGGTGAATGATGACAAGGTGGCTTGGTATGAAAACACCGATGGATTGGGATCCTTCTCCAGCGAGAAAATCATCACATTGAACGCCGACATGGCCATCTCCATCTTCGCAAAAGACTTGGATGGCGATGGCGACCTCGATGTGGTCTCCGCCTCGATCTCCGACGACAAGGTCGCATGGTATGAAAACCGTCTTGATGAAGTGACCAACGATTTCGGCGGCGAGCAGGTGGTCTCCACCAGTCGCGACGCCGCGAATGGATTGCATGTCGGTGATGTGGATGGAGATGGCGACGCGGACATCATCGCGGGGTCGCGTAACGATGACACGATCGCCTGGTACGAGAATACCGATGGTCTTGGGACGTTTGGAACGGAAATTCCGATCTCGGTTGGGGATGCGGATGGAGTGATCTCTATCTTCGGGGGGGATGTTGATGGAGATGGAGACATCGATGTCTTCTCAGCTTCGGAAAACGACAACGTGATCGCATGGTATGAAAACACCGATGGTCTCGGAAACTTTGGGCCTCAACAAATCATCACCGCGAGTTCGGGCGGAGCGCAATGGGTGACTGGAGGCGACCTGAATGGAGACGGAAACCTGGACGCGATTGCCGCGGCTGGAAGTGTCGATGAAGTCGTGTGGTATGAGAATGAAACCTCGGCTGGAGGCTGCGGAGCCATCGTCGATTTCACCTCATCCGCCACCGACAACTGTCCCGGAGTGGTTTCAGGTTGCGATCATGCCTCGGGAGACTCTTTCCCAGTGGGCGTCACTACGATCACATGCAGCGCGACAGACACCTCCGGGAATACTTCTCAATGCAATTTCACCATAACTGTCAATGACACCGAAGACCCCATCATCACATGTCCAGGGGATGTAACGATCGAGTGCGACGATGATGAGGGTCCGGGTTCGACTGGCTGGGCAACCGCCACCGACAACTGTGATAACCCTCCGACCCTGACTTATTTCGACAGCGACGCGTCGGGGACCTGCCCGGGTTCCTTCGTTATAACCCGCACCTGGACAGCAACAGATTCTGCCGGCAATTCTGCCAGCTGCGTTCAAATCATCACAGTCGTTGATACCACTGTCCCTGTCCTCGCCATTCCATCGGATGTCGCGATCGAATGCGACGAGGACGACACCCCAATCTCGACTGGCCAGGCGACGGCGACCGACAACTGCGATGCTTCGCCCACAGTGACTTACACCGATGACGTGACCTCGACAACTTGTCCTTCGGTCATCATTCGGACTTGGATGGCAGTGGATACCTGCTGGAACGTGGTCAGCGGCGCGCAGACCATCACTATAGGTGACACCACGGCTCCCGAACTCAGTGGTGTGCCAGCGGATGCGACAGTGGAGTGCGATGGGATTCCATCAGCCGTCACACCATCGGTGGCTGACAACTGTGACCCGAGTCCGATTGTTGTCCTGAAAGAAGTCCGAAATGTCATCCATGTGAACCAAGCCGGACTGGGCGATGCGCTCACCATTAATGAAGCATTGTCGATGCTCGATTACAACGACGGGGTAGACGACCTGGTGTTGATCGATCCGGGTGTGTACGACGAGCAGCTGACTCCCAACGGAGACGCGGGCGCCGATTCCTTCGAGTTCCCGGATATCGACAACCTGACGTTGGCGGCGGTCGAAGCGTCTTATAGCAGCCATACGGACAGTCTCTCACTACGCGGTTCGGATCCGAACAACCCGCCGGTGCTGACGGTGGTCAACGCGCCGACTGTAAACTATGGCTTCTTCCCAGATGAGCCGATTGACAACCATCTAGCGGGGTTAAGCCTTTGTGGCAATAACGTCACCTTTGAAAACGTCGAGATTCGATATGGTTCTGGGAGCACTGGTGGTCCCCAGACCTACGCGATGAGCGGTCAAGCTTCGGGGATCGTATTCCAAGATTGCTTGTTCACGAACGGTCTGTCGTCGTCGGACGTCTCAGGAGACTTTTTTGAGGTCCAGAACAACATTGAACTGACGTCGAATCTAAACCCGACGGTGGGAGCGGACAACGAGTACCTGTTCCAGAATTCTCGAATTGAGGGAGAGAGCCTGGTGGATGGATCGGTCTATCCCCGGAGTTTTGTTTGGTTCCACGGGTATGGCCAGGGAAGTGTCTTTACAGGATTAAATCCCACTGGAAGTTTGGTGTTCGAGGGGTGTGTCATCAAGAATCCAGCGAAACGCTACCTCGCCATGATGCGCGGCCATGACGGGAGCGGAAGTGGATTGGCTGAAACACAGATTCGTGATTGTTACATCCAGAGCGTCAACTCGGGAGACTCGTTACTTGGCTGGCGCGGTAACCAAGGTCCCGCAGTTGTTGAACGAAACATTTTTGACACGGCGACTACCGCCAATGGTCTATTGCGCGTGAGGAGACGGTTCGTCGAGAATATCTCGAGTTGGACAGTTTCAGACAACGTGTTTGTGGATGTCAATCTCCCGATTCAGACGCAGTTCAATCATACCACCTCGACTATTCCAGATTGGCGCGTGGTCAACAACACATTTTATGACTACACGGACGCTGCGATTCGGAGCGAGGGATCGAGTTCGGGGTCACTGCTTGTGGCCAACAACATTGTTGTGGGGACCGGAACAGGGACACAAGGAACCGGTGTGGATATCCAATCGAGCGGATCCTCTCTGGTGGACCTCGAAAGCAACCTCTTTTGGAACAACAGTTCGGATGTGAACGGAACGCCGAATTCCCAGTCCGGGACAATCGTATCGGATCCGTTATTCGACAACACGACATTGACAGAGCCCTCCGAACCGGGCGATGTGTTCCCGGGTAACCCATTCGGTCTGACTTCCAGTAGTCCAGCGCGCGATTCAGGGTCCAACGCATCAGTGGTTGGAACGGGAGATGTGGATCGAGACGAGCGGGTTCATCTGGGAACGGTGGATATCGGCGCCCAAGAGTATGGAGCCCAACCGCTGCCAATCTCTGGTACAGATCCAAGTGGGGGCGAAGAGGATAATTTCATCCTTCGACGCATCTGGACTGCGATCGATGTGTGTGGAAACTCCGCGACGGCGGAACAGATTCTCACGGTATTGGATACGACCGATCCCATTTTGAATATTCCGCCAGATCTCACCATCGAATGTAACGCCGACAGCACACCCGCATCGACCGGCCAAGCCACCGCTATGGATAACTGCGATGAAAATCCGGTCGTGACCTACACGGACTCCACCGTGCCTGGTCCCTGCGCCAATTCATCGATCATAACCCGGACCTGGCGAGCCGAAGACGCGACCGGAAACTTCAGCGTGGCAGACCAGACCATCACCGTAGTCGATACCACACCGCCCACAGCCCTCTGCGACGATTTCACGGCGGTGATCGGATCCGATGGGACCGTAACTATTACCGGAGATGACATCGACAACGGCAGTTCGGATAACTGCGGTCAAGTCACGCTGAGTGTCTCTCCCGACACCTTCACTTGCATTCAACAAGGAAACCATCTGGTGACCCTGACTGTGACCGATGCGTGCGGATTGACCGACACCTGCCAGGCGACAGTTACAGTCACAGATCCGAACAACCATTGCTGTGAGATCGTCTCGATTACATGCCCACCTGAGGTGACCGTCGAATGTGATGTCGACCTGTCCCCCGCCAACCTGGGTTCCGCGACTCCAGCGGAGGGTTGTCCGGATCCATCGACAGTCATAGTGACTCATTCGGATTCGATCGCTTCCGGGACCTGTCCGCAAAACTACGTGATAAGCAGAGTCTGGACCGCTACAGACGGTGATGCCAACACCGATTCCTGTACTCAGACAATCACGGTGAGAGACACCACTCCACCCGATGTCCAATGTTCCGCGCCAGTCAATCTTGTTGCCGATGAAAACTGCGAGGCCGTCGTTCCCGATCTCGTTTCGGCGGCAACGCTTTCGGATAACTGTTCAAACAGCATAGACCTGGTGCTAACTCAAACTCCACCTGCTGGGTCTGTCATTGGCCACGGAATTACACCGGTGGTAATTGCAGCAACCGACGAATGCGGGAATTTCGCAGCCTGCACAGTCGATGTGGAAGTGCTCGACCAAACTCCACCGGTCATCACCCCACCCGCTGAACCGACCGTGGTTCCGATCGATTGCGATTTCACGGTTGTTTTTGAGGATCCCTCGGTTACAGACAACTGTGATGCCTCGCCTGAGGTGAGTTGTCAGCCGCCATCGGGAAGCATCCTTGGACCTGGCTTGCACAACATCCTCTGCTCAGCGACCGATGCGAGTGGAAATACTTCCGAAGCCACATTCACCCTCACGGTTCTGGAACCGCTCCAAGTGATCTTCGAGCAACCGCCTCTCCGGGATGACAACGTAAGGGATGACATCGAAACAGACGCGGATGACATCAACAAGTTCAAAGTCGGCCGGACGATCCCGGTGAAGGTCAAGATACTGGATTGTGATGGAAACGATTTGACTACCACAATCGCATCATCGGTGACTGTGCGGCTCGATGCGACGGAGCG
The DNA here is from genome assembly GCA_029261095.1 of Candidatus Omnitrophota bacterium. Taxonomy (GTDB): domain Bacteria; phylum Hinthialibacterota; class Hinthialibacteria; order OLB16; family OLB16; genus JACKFH01. The sequence continues at coordinate 6,447 of JAJDBZ010000082.1, forward strand.
TGAGTATCAGGGCCCCACTTCCACAGTGGTCAATGATGTCCCCGAGGACTTTAACGGGGTGGGAGATTTGGAAAGCACGATGGTCCTAACCGGCAATCACTTCCAATACAACCTGGATACGGATGGATTCGATACAGGAACGATTCAAGATCCGAATCGGTTCTTCAGGATACACGTTACTGTGGAATACAATACGGATCCTCTCATCGTCGTAGGTGAGGAAGACGCTCTCCTTGAGAGCAAGTGAAGGTAAAGGCAATCCGATGGGTAATAAAACGAATCAAGAAGAGGTGTGAGCCGATGAATTATAAAAGATCAATAGTCCTTGTAGTAATTGGTTGCGTGCTCTTTACAGTTTGGGCGGTTAAGTCTGTGTTCTCTCCTCAGTCTATTGAGGATTCCACACAGATCGAAGCAAGCCGGCAGTCGAATCTTCCAGAACCGCCTCTTCAAAGTGAAGAAGTGAAGACAAGGGCGGAGGTTGCCGCGGCCATAGTTGAGGAACCCTCCGTTGATAAGAAACCGGATCGTCTCCTGGTGGGCGAGAATGATGACAATGCTCCTGAAAGGAAGCCGAAAAATCTAGAGAATCCACCCGCAGACGAATCTCCAACACTTGCGATGGTTAATGGGAAAAGTATCACCGTGGAAGATGTCTTTGGGATCTCGGGAGAGATCCGTGAAATGAAGGGTAGAATGCCGGTCGAGAAGTTCAATTTCTTCCTCGAGAAAGAGATCCAAAGGAATCTGGTGATTCAAACGGCGGAATCGAAAGGGATTGTTATAGAGGAAGAGGAGAAACTGAATCTCGATCGACGCCACAATGATCTGCGTTCTCAGGAAAAAGTGGTTGATCCCATCGGCGACCCCGAGGAACTAAGAGCCAAAGAGTTGCGTGAGAGCGAGACGATGCTTCTCCAGAAAAAACTACTGGAGGACGCCGGGATTGTTCCACCCTATGTTGGGGAGGAACAGGTAAAGTCCCATTACGCCGCCAACCTCCCACAATATGGTGAGTTGTCGGAGAATGGAGATCAGAGAGACTTGGCTTGGCAACGGATCAGCCTATCCATCCGAAGAGAATTGGCACGGACCAGTCAACGGGAATATGAGATGCGGAGAGATGGATTCTTCGAGGATCTGGAAAGCAGTGCGGAAATCGTCCGTTTCGATTAATCGAACCTCCGAAACTCACGAGCATAATCATCTCGCCCTCCAGCCACGAAGACTCACTTTGTGGAGTGGAACCAGACTTCCGTAGGATCCAAATCGCGCCCGATTTCCCAATCCTTTCCGAAGACAGTCGCGGTTAGCGAAACCCGGTCGGCTCCGGCGCTAGAATCGGCGGACAGGGCAGCGGTCGCGTCCGGAGGCGTGACACCCTCATAGGGTACCACCAAAGTTAAGAACGAAGCGGGCGCTTGTTCGGAGTGTCGGAACCGGAACGCGGGTCGGGGTTTTCTTTTGCCGTAGGTCCAGCCATACCACCCCTCCTCCTCTTCAAGATCGAGAGAGTGTGTCGGTATTGACCGGACCAAGACATTAGCGTCTTCGAACAGGGTCTTCGCCGTGGCCTGGTCGGCCTCTTTCACCCATTCTCCAGGCGCGAATTGGAAATGGAGATCCAACGCGCCGGTCGCGTCGCCGATCGCCTCATCCAACAGAACAAAAAAGGCATGATCCACGAACCATACGGTTCGTCGGTGAACGAGTCCCTTGTAAGAGGGATTCTCGACCGTCAGGACATCGCCCTCCGAGCCCGTTTGCCATAGCAGGAGTTGTCCATCCACTTCGGCGTTCTCTCCCTCGAGAGTAAGAGTCTGGTGCGCGGAAGTGCGACGATGCCATTGTCTCCCCTCGGGATCGTGGCCGTAGGTGTAATACCCGCTATCGTTCATCAACCACCTTCCAAAGGCGGAAAGTTCGAACGTGCCGTTGTCTCTTTGGTCGTGGCTTGAGATGGCCCGCGGGGAACAGTGGAGGGCCATGTAGATCTGCTCTGGCCCCCACTTGTCTCGTAGAGCGTACATCCCCGCTTCCTTGAAAGCGTACGAGGTGATCGAAGGCAACAGGTCAAAATCGAGTTTGGCTCGGGCCGCGTACTTCGGATCGTCGAACAGTTGACTCGCTTGAACCAGTTCCGCGTAGTCTGGCCATTTGGAGCGGTCTGGCGTTTTCGGAACGTGCCGGCTCGTGTCTCCGAACATAGGCAGATTCAAATTCGGGCCCGCCATGGCGAAGATATAATCGTGCATTTTCTGGACGCGGTCCCGGTAATCATCTGGAATCGCAATTCCGACCGATTCCATCCGTTCCATAATCTCGATGGCGTCACGCATCACCCCTATGTGATATCCCCCGGACCATTCCCGCTGAACACCGTCCAAAGTCGTTTGCGCCAAGAGGTTCTCACGGGTTCGTTCGAGGGCCAGCTCCAACCAACGTTGGGAATCGCGAAATTCCTGAAAAGTGAAAGCGATGTTGATGAACCCACGCTGTTCGAAAACTGCCTTGTTGTGAATCCTGTTCATGGGGAATGTTTCGGTTTTAATCTGGTGGTCGTAAAGGCTCGCCAACAAGACCTCTAAGAACTCGGGCGTGAAACCTTCAGCGTGCACAAAGGACTTGAAGACTTGACACAGGTGAGTGGCGCGGATTCCGGTTTGGATGTCCAGCCAAGGGTAGCCGACCCAGTGCTCGTAGACGGGATGCGTGACATTCCGTTTCTCTAAAGGATGTTTCGCAATCCAATCGGATGTCAGTTCCACAAAGGCGCGGGCGTAATCTTCGTTGCGGGTTGAATCGTAGGCGTTCGCCAATGGGATGGCCCAATGAAACCGGTACACGGCGGCGACCCACTCGATATCGCCTCGTGGGTCCCAGGCCCAGTCGATTTCTTCCCCGTAATCCGCAGGTTCGTAAGGTCCCCATTCAAAGATATGCTCGACGATGCGGTCAGCCCTGGCGAACTTCTTATCTCCCAAATCATCACTCTGTTCGGGGCGTGGATAGAGGTTCCGATAGTGATCCAAGAGAGCAGCGAACGCCTCTTCCCGGTCTCCTCGGCCGACGGCGTGATGGACTGTTTCGAGCCCGGGTCGAGAGAGGTCCAGCTTCGAAAGAACCTCGCTGGGATCGAGCGAGACGAGTTCGGTCGGATCCGCTCCGGTGGCGGCTCCAGGAAAGAACAGGAGAGATGCGACTAGAAATATGTGAATCGAAGATTGCGATGGAATCCTTTGCAAGTATTCTAAATTCAAGATTCGCTCCTTGCCACGCTGATTGATTCAAGCCAGATCCCCCCCCTCGTACTCGGAATGCGAAATACGCCTCACAAATTGGTATTTCTGTCTACAGCGTCTCGTTACAGGGGTGACGGCGTTTCAGAAATAAAATTGGTATGATTCATGGCCCTCACCCGACCTGTCGAGGTGTTCTTTCCAATATATAAAAGGATGGGACTCTGGCTCAAACCTCCACGCGGATGAGTTCTCGGGAAGCACAGGCGGTCCAGTGACAAACCCACACACGCGAAGGATTAATCGTGCTGACTTCTTTCCCTTCCTAATCCGCATACCACGTTCGGCTCCTCCTGATCAGTTCTGAGGAATCCGTTTGATCAACACGCCAACGTTCATAGAAGTCAATCGCCTGTGGATGATTGAGAGGATTTTCCGCTTCAAGCGATAGGGAGGTGTCTCCGTAATGAGTGAGAAGAATGATTCCGTCACCAGTGGATAGACCATTCACCGTGGAGAATTGGTTCTGATTGGAATTGTATGTTAACACCACGAATCTGTCTCCTTGGCCCGGAATGAAATCATTCAAGCGTGCAACATCCAGAATACCGCCCAAATTGGCGATTCCGGTGATCTGAAGTTGGTCGTGTTCCGAACCGGGATTGGTGCCGCCTAATTCAATGTTCAGCATTCCCTGATTCGATTGCTCGAAATCGCCGTCTATCGCGACCCTCGCCGGGGAGGCTCCGATGTTTAATTCTCCGTTATTCTCGACTTTCGCCTGAATCGGCCCGCTGGCGCTGAATACCGCTGAATTTGTAATCTCAAGGATACCCCCTCCCTCGATGACTCCTGTATGGTTGAAAAAGGTGTCTTCTAAGATCAACGTTCCCGTGGTTGCGAAGGATATGACTCCCGAATTGGCTCCCGACTCCCCGCGCGCGTCATGCCTAAGGGTACTGGTAACAACGACCTCACCCGAGTTATGGACGGGCCCCGAGATCCGGTGATCTCCTCCGTCTTGAGTTCGGATCAAGCCTTCGTTAAGAAGGACTCCATCTGTAATTGTCAGTTTCCCCCCCCAGCGAATTTGAAATCTTAGTTCGATGGTTCCGTCATTGGTGAACCCTTTAGCGACCTCCAAGGTCCCCTCCCCAAGACCGCCGTCTTGTGTCAGCTTATCCCCCTCAATCCTCAGAAATCCACTGCTAGTATTGGAAAAGGCGGCCGTAATCTCATTGCCGGCGCCTCGAAACCGCATGAAACCTTCGTTCGTAGTCGAGGCGTCGAGGATGTTACGGAAATCTGCCAACAGCGTTCCTTGTTGATGGAACTTTCCTGAACCAAAAATGCGGGAACGGCTCATCTCGATTCGGAGAGCGCCGGCCATTAAATCCTTCCTTAACTCGAAATCGCTGTCCAACAAGGACAGGGTCCCCGTCGAAGTGGTCAAGTGGCCGGTGGCGCCCAACACGAGGATCCCGTTCTTCTCCACTCCGAGTTTCTCTCCGCCGGCTATTTCAATCGTTCCGTAGTTGAAGACTTGGTGGGGAGTACTGCTGTCGATTTGGCTAAATGTCCAACTGCCGTTTGAAAGAGCGATTGTTCCTTCATTGGTGGAATGGCCCGCATCGCTCTCTGTCCGAAGGTCTCCTCCTAGACTTATCTCCCCCCGGTTATCGATTTGCGCGTTCAATGAATGACCATCACCGTCTCGAGTTCGGATCAAGCCTTGGTTAAGAAGGAGTCCATCTGTGATTGTCAGCTTCCCCCCGAAGCGAATTTGAAATCTTAGTTCGATGGTTCCGTCATTGGTGAACCCTTTAGCGACCTCCAAGGTCCCCTCCCCAAGACCGCCGTCTTGTGTCAGCTTATCCCCCTCAATCCTCAGAAGTCCACTGCTAGTATTGGAAAAGGCGCCCGTAATCTCATTGCCGGCGCCTCGAAAACGCATGAAACTTTCGTTCGTAGTCGAGGCGTCTAGGATGTTTTGATGATCCGCTAAAAGCGTCCCTTGTTGATAGAGTTTTCCTGAACCAAAAATGCGTGAACGGAGCATCTCAATACGGAGCATCCCGGCCATCAAATCTTTCCTCAACTCAAACGCGCTGTCCAAGAGGGATAGAGTCCCGGTGGAAGTGGTCAGGTCCCCTGTGGCGCCCAATATGAGGACTCCATTCTTTTCGATTCCGAATTTCTCTCCGCCGCCAATGTCAATCGTTCCGTAGTTGAAAACCTGATAGGGCGTCCCGCTGTCGATTTGGGTGAATGTCCAACTACCGGTCGCAAGAGCTATTGTTCCTTCATTGGTGGAATGCGCTGCATCCCTCTCTGTTCGAAGGTCTCCTTCCAGGCGGATCTCCCCCTGGTTGTCGAATTGGGCGTTTAGTGTATGACCGTCGCCGTCTCGAGTTTGGATCAAGCCTCGGTTAAGAAGGACTCCATCTGCCACTGCCAGTTTTCCCCCTAAGCGAATTTGAAATCTCAGTTCGATGGTTCCTTCATTGGTGAACCCCTTCGCGACTTCCAGGGCACCCTCCCCAAAACCGGCGTCTTGTGTCCGCTTATCCCCTTCAATCCTAACACGACCCCCGTTTGTATTGGAAAAGGCGCCCGTAATCTCATTGCCGGCGCCTCGAAAACGCATGAAACCCTCGTTTGCAATATCGATGTCGATAATGTTGAGCTGGTCAGCGAGAATCGTCCCCTGGTTGGTCACCGAACCCGTTCCTCCGGTTGTAGAACGTTGAAGTTCTAGGCGCCCTGAGCTCTTTACAAGAACCTCTCCTTGCGAAGTGACGATCCTATCACTTACCATGAGCGTTTGAGTTCCAGCTGCGCCTCCCAACGTCAAACTAGAAACATTCGCATCTACATCAAGGGTGACTTTAAAAGTCCCGCTGGCGGCAATAATCACATCGGACGTTGCGCCAGGAACCATTGCGGGATTCCAATTGGAAGGGACGCTCCAGTTCCCGTCTACGGGCACCGCCCATTCGACAGGGTCGGCAGAGGCGACGATTGATATATTAAACACGAGTAGAAGGATCAACGAGAGTTGGAGTGGACTATGCCGCGTTGAGGACATTCTTAGTCTCCTTTATAAAATGTTCCGACACACACGAGGAGGGGGCTAAGCAACAGGAAAATGATCCTGCCTCGTTGAGTGTGGTTCCAACAAACAGAAGTTGGGTTTAAACAACCTTATGGGTTGAGTCTTCTAAAACATAAGGGAACGCTCGAAAACATCTCTTGACCCAACAGGTTAGAAAGGTGCGAAGAACCCCCGCCTCCCGGTCGAGATTTCGTCCCACACACGACCGACTATCTGTGATGGGTTTGGCTTATACAGAGCCTGCTTCCGTTACGCCGATTGAGGAAAAGATTGAATCAAGCCACCATTTCCGTCAAGAAGCTATTTGTGGGGCGGCGGTCGGGGCGCGGCTCGTTCGTGGAGAGAATACCACAGGCCCGATCCAGTGCTACAAATGCGGCTTTGGACCAGTCCCCTTGGAATTCGAGATGAATGACGTCTGAACTGCCAATGAAGATACGGTTACTCTTGGGGGGGAATGGTCTCTCCCTCCGGAAAACTCACCCGGGGTAAACAATCGCTAGAATAGGGTTTTCCGAACCGGCTTATTGACGCGATTCGGATTTGTCAATCTGATTCTTTACTCTCTGATCTAGAGCGGGCCGTAATCCCCTTTCAGGAGTCCAATTGAGAGATTTCAGCATTCTTATTTTCTCATCCATCACATCTTGGTTCAGGTCTGGGCTGAGAACCTCGCCCTCCGCCACCAATTGTGTATCTATCGGCGAAGAATAAACCGACCCAATATCCAGCGTGTGTTTCGTGTTTTCTGGGTGCTACTGGCGAGGGCAGGGTCTGGTTGGAAAGCCGCCTTGGTTTTTGTGAAGCCTGAGACAGTTATCCGATGGCAGCGCAAACGATTCAAAGTTCATTGGAATAAAAAATCTCGCGATGGGAACCCCGGTCGGCCAGAAGTCTCACATGAAATATGTGAACTGATCCGCACGATCTCGCGGAGGTTTGCGAGTTCATCCTCTGGCTGATGAAACGGGAAGACGGCTGGAGTGTCCTTCCTGGCGTCGTTCTCCAAGGACTAGCCGGTTTGCGGGTGACCGAAGCACTTCGCTTGACCTGG
>JAJDBZ010000083.1 GCA_029261095.1 Candidatus Omnitrophota bacterium
TTCGCGAAACGGCGATCGAGGTGGATAACTGATGGGGGCTCAATCGAATCCCGTAACGCCGTCTTCCAGACGGCAAGTCCCGCGTAGCCGTCTGGAAGACGGCGCTACGATCCTAATCCTCGGATTTATAGCCCTCTTCGCCTCTCCCGCCCAAGCCTGGGATGGTTTTGTCTGGGAAACCTGGCAAGAGATCACCGGTGTGGAGAAACCCGAGATCGATGCGCCTCAAGCGGGGCAATCCGATCTGGTGCCGCTATTGCTCACCGAGGGACCCGACTCGAAGAAGATTGAGATCATCCAGGAGTGGGAGGCCAAACGGGACCGCACTCTGGATGTCCTCCAAAAGATGATCGGCGAACCGACTGACCTCGAGCGCCTCCCCCCATACACCCAAGTCCTCGGGAAAGTGGACGCCGGGAGTTATTTCCGGCACCACCTGAAGATCGCGACCGAGCCAAAGGATTGGATTACCGCTTACCTCCTCATCCCAAAGGAACTAACACCGGGACCAAACCCGGCAATGATGGTTTTGCATCAGACGGTCAAGCAGGGGAAGGACGAACCGGCTGGAATTGAGGGGAGCGATGACCTGGATTTCGCCGCAGAGTTGGTCGAGCGTGGGTTCATTTGCCTCGTCCCCGATGTCATCGGGTTTGGAGAGCGGACTCCGGAGGGCGCCCCGCCTTACACCGGCGCGCATGATTTTTATAAGCGCCACCCCAACTGGTCTTTCTTTGGGAAAATGATCTGGGATTTCCAGCAGTGTGTGAACTTTTTAGAAACCCTCCCCGAAGTCGACCCTCGACGCATCGGTTCGATTGGTCACTCGCATGGAGCCTATGGGACCATCATGTGCTCCATCTTCGAACCTCGAATCTCGGCGGCTGTGGCGAGCTGTGGATTTAACACCCTCCGCACGGACCCTGACCCGAACCGTTGGAGTCGGCTTACCGCGCTCCTCCCGCGACTCGAATACTACGTCGATGACATCAAGACCGCCCCCTACGACTGGCATGAAATCATCGCCTGCATGGCCCCCCGCCCCTATTTCAATTGGGCGACTCTAAGGGATGAGGTCTTTCCGAACACCGAAAACCTCGATGGAATTTACGGGGAGTTAAGAGAGGTCTATTCCCTCTATGGCGCCCGCGATGACTTCCAAGGCCGCCTTGTCCCAGGCAAGCACCGTTTTCCGGATGAGGGGCGCGAACAGGCTTATTCATTTCTCGAATCGCATTTACCGAAAAGGCCCGACCTCGATGCTTTCCGGCTCGACCTTCCAACCTCGTCAGAGGTGTGGGAATCGCAACGGGAACAGATTCAGAATCTCATCGTTCGCGATATCGGATCGATCGATCCACCATTGACTCCCAGCGAGATCAAGGAAACGGCCCGGGAGGCCAAAGAAGGATATGAGCAAATCCGCTTGGAGTACGAAATCGATGGCGGCCTCACAGTTGCGGCTTATCTTTTAGTCCCGAATGACCATGAAGGGAAACAACCAGGCATTGTCGTCTATCATCAAACCACTGAGGGGGGAAAAAACGAACCGGCCGGTTTGGCGGGGAGAGAGAGTCTCCACTTTGGGCCGGAGTTGGTGAAGCGCGGCTATGTGGTTCTCATTCCGGACTCGATCACCGCCGGGGAACGTATCGACCCACCCGGCGCCTTTCACACTCAAGAACACTATCGCCGTCACCCAAACACCTCCGCAATGGGGAAGATGGTCCAGGACGGCCGAGTCGCGATCAGCGTTCTCCAGTCCTTCGACTTCGTCGATGGTGATCGCATCGGAACCATTGGGCATTCGCTTGGAGGGGAAGAATCGCTCTTCGTTGCGGCCTTCGATGACCGGGTGAAAGCGGCGGTCGGCAGTTGCGGTTATGCCCCCCTCGCGGTCGAAAAGAAACCGGACCGTTGGGCGCGCGACCACTGGTTTTCGTATATTCCGAAGTGGCGGATCGACCTGCGAGCCAAAAGAAAACCCGCCTGGGATTTCGATGACGCCATGTCTCTCATCGCGCCTAGAGGTTATTTCAATTACCAAACTTCGGAGGATCAAATCTTCGAGGAGGGCGCGGCGGCTCATCCTATGACCCTTTCGTTAATGGACACTTGGGGTTATCTCGGTGCTTCAGAGAACCTGAGGAGCCGACTCGATCCTGGTGAACATGACATCAACGCCGACGCGAGAGCGGAGGTTTATGAGTGGATGGATGGGATGTTGGAGAATCAAAACTAAAATAGGACCAACCCGCATCCTCCTTTTTTGATTCGATGAATCCATCGAAGCCTTTTCTCCATCCCATCCAGGGTCATTCCCGAAATCCTGAAAAATGTGATGCACTTTTTCTGAAATTCTGGTATATAATAGAAACAATCGAGTGCCATGAAACATCTAACGGCGACCGCTCTCCTGGTTTCGCTTTCCCTGGCTCCTTCGATTTGGGCCGATACCCTCGTTTTGGAAAACGGTAGGGAACTGGAAGGTATCCTGATCGAGGAGACCGAGGACTCTATCGTTTTCAAGATGAAAGTCGGTAGCCAGATTACCCTCCCACTTGCAGGAATCCGTAATCTTGTTCGAAGTGATTCCTCCGAATTGGTAGTTCTAGAGGGTGACGCTTTCCTCCAGAAAGGTGAATTCGAAGAAGCTCATGAGGTCTACCAGGAAGCTCTCAGGGCGGGTTCGGATTTAGCTCTTGAACGTCTGAATGAGTTAAATCGAATCTTGGAAGAACAGGTTGACGGAATTTTAGAGGGACTGACCCTCGAGGATGCCGAGGAACGACTCCGAGAAGAGTTGGGCCAGACGACGACGGCGAGTCCGTATTGGAGAATTCAAAGATCGCGTCTCAGCCACATCCTTTCGGAAAAGGGCAAGCGTTCCTTGGACAACCGTTCACCCGAACTGGCGATCAAAAATTTTTCAGAAGCCTGGAAACTGGATCCGGACAATGGGGACTTCGGGGAGGAATTCCTCCAAGCGTTGAAAGTGGCGAAAGCTCCGAAAGATACGATTGTCGAGTTTCTGACTGAACACATCCAGCGACACCCCGGGCAGCAGGGGCTGAACCAGGAACTTGCCTCAATGATTTGGAAACAAAGACCTTGTGAAGCAGCTGACCTTCTAATCCTTGCCGGCAATCCGATAGACACCACACATCCCGGACGGGCTCGAAACACTCCCCGAATTTTCCGAAGGTGTTTCTTCGAGGATCCTTTTCCTGAGGGTGCTTCTCTCGCGAGGACGGAGTATTATGAGATCTTTCTCGCACTTGACCCTACCGGAGACAGAAGTCCTCTTTATCGCGCCCAACTGAAGGTAGATCCGGATGATGTGAACCTTTACTCGGAATACGCCACTTATCTGGTCGAACAAGAACGGTCGGAGGAAGCCGAGCGAGTCTATCGTGAATGGCTAACTGTCGATCCGGGTTCAATTGAAGCGAAAGAATTTCTCAGGATGTGGGAAATCGAGAAAGAGAAAATCGCTACCCAAGAGGTGGCTGCTCGAATTAGAGAACTCGAAAGATCTTATCAAATTGTCGCGAGTCTCACACGAGAAGATTTTCCACTTATCAATGACACGACCAAACTCGATGGCCTCCTTCATACCGCGCGGGAGTTGACATCGATTCTCGACTCGCGCCCAGTAGCATTGGAAGGAGATCCGTCCTCCGGGTCGCTGAGTGAAATGGAGCGTTATCGGCAAACACTCGGGTCGGCGACGAGGATCGCCAAGGTCCGAGAAGTGCTCGTCCAAACCAGCAAAGTGAGAGTCAAGCCAAAGATCAATGACCGCGCTCCCGACTTTTCATTGACCGATTTGCGGGGCACACCAGTTTCGCTCTCCGACTACTCTGGGAAGACCGTTCTTCTTTATTTTTGGGCGAGTTGGTGTCCGGCATGTAAGAAGGAGATGTCGCTTTTCCGTTTCCTGGGCGACATCGTTGAAGACCGCCAAGATTTTCATA
>JAJDBZ010000084.1 GCA_029261095.1 Candidatus Omnitrophota bacterium
TTGAGAAGCATCGGTTGGGCTTCAAGGCTGAGTTCGCCGATCTCATCCAGAAAGAGGGTCCCCCGGTCGGCCTGTTCGAACAGCCCCCTCCTCCGGTTGGCTGCCCCGGTGAATGCTCCTTTCTCATGACCGAATAGGGTCGATTGCAAGGTCATCAGACTGTTCCAACAAGAGGTGTTTGCTTCGACAAATTTTTGTTGGGCTCGGTCTGAAAACTGATGGATCCATTCAGCGGCCGCTTGTTTACCGGTCCCGGATTCGCCGGTGATGAGGACTGGGTGCGAGGTTTTCGCCGCTGTACGAATCCGTTCTCGGACCGTTTGGATGGCTGGGCTATCACCGAGCAGGGGTAAGGGGTAGGTCATAAAAAAATCCTCCAAGAATAATTAATCTTGGAGGATCTTGAATGCTCGTTCGGGTCCCGGTCGAGAACGGCTGTTTGCTGCCTCAACGCTCAACCTAACGGGACCTGGAGAAAAGGGAACGGGGACTACCAGTTGTTGATATCGTCCTCCGCGAAGGTGGTATCAGTTCCGGTTCGTTTGTCGCCCTCCCAATCGGCGGCATCGACAAACTCGTCGAAATCGTTGTCGTATCCATCGCTCCAGTCCAGATTTCCAGGCTGGGCCATACCGAAATTCGTGTCATTCGCGATGGATGTGACGCCGTCCCGTCCCGCCGACCAGAACTGACCCGTGGTAAGGCCATAGGGGACATTCGCGTACTCACCGTAATCATTAAAGGCAGTCTCGTCGCTGATGGCGATGAGAGGTTCCCAGATGGTCGACTCGTGAGGTGAATTAAATCTCTTCCGTAGGTCGATCGGGGAGATATAAACCACGGGCCTTCCATACGGATCGATGATCGGCTCGAAATTAATGCCTGGGATTTGAAGGTCATCATCGCCGATCTGGCGATACAGTTCCGATTCCGGGATGTCACTGGTGCTGGTGTCTCCGTAAGCTTTCCTCGTAATCGGAGAGATCGCATAGCCAGCCCAGGAATCGTTGCCCGACCCCGGCGTATGGCGTCCGATCTCGGGAGTGTCGAAATCGCGGTATGGAGGACTGTATCGTCTCGAAGCTTTGGCGTTGAAGGGGGCCAGTCCGGCGAGCGCGTAGTAAACATTCTGTGAACCGCTGGGGATCTTCTTTCGGGTATCGGTCATGTACTCCGCGAGGGCTGCTTCGTATGAAGTGATCTGGGCTTGTCCCTGAACCCGTTTCGCCCTATCCATCGCGTTGATGAAATTGGGAACGACGATGGCGACGAGGATCAGGATGACCCCGACGACGGTCAGCATTTCGATCAGGGTGAATCCCTTTTGATCGGCTTTTTTATTGGCGAGAATTCTCTTTTTCTTGGTCATTGGATTCACGGACCCTCCATCAAAAGGATAGGTTTACCTAGAAGGAAGTGTCAACTTGGTAAGCCCTGCTTGGGACCGGAGGATGGCGATAAAAGTTAGATAGAATTCCCTTCGGAACCGTCTCGATGAAACCCTATTTCAGAAAAAAGGACTACCCCAGAGGCTGGCATGGAGATCCTCCAACCCACAGTTGGGGCACTTCCTAAAGGCAAGGACCCAAGTGGCTCCTAACTTGACAGGAAGGATTCTGAGACCGATTCTTTGCCCGCATTAATGGATGGAAACGTGAGAAGAAGAGGTCGCAAAAATGATCGTAGTCGTTAACACCGAAACCATCCCTGGAATGCGTATCACGCAAGTTCGAGGGATGGTTCAAGGAAACACGGTCCGATCGAAGAATGTGGGCCGGGATATCATGGCGGGGTTCAAGAACCTGGTTGGCGGCGAACTCAAGGGTTATACCGAACTCCTGACTGAGGCGCGGCGCGAGGCGCTGACTCGGATGCTCGCTCAGGCGGAAGAACTGAAAGCCAACGCGGTTGTCAATGTGCGCTTCAGCACAAGTGCGGTCACTCAAGGTGCTGCCGAGCTCTACGCTTACGGCACCGCGGTAGTCGCGGAACCGGAAGACGAGTTTTAGAGGAAATTCTCGATGGGCGCGGAACTAATTCCAATCTTTATGAACTTGGGGATCTTCTTCTTCCTCATCTTGCTCGGCCTGATTGTCGGCAAGACCACCGAGATCCGACACCTCCGAAACCTCCAAAAACGCGAATATGAGACTTCAGCTATGGTGATGAGCGACATCAAGACTTTCCCCGGTCTTTCAGAAACCGGACCTCAGGGAATACTTGTAACGGGCGAAGCGGTCATTGCTACCGATTACTTGAAATCGTTCCTTGCTGGGCTGAAAAAATTTATCGGGGGGGAGATCAAAAGCTACGAAACTCTGGTCACACGGGCTAGACGGGAAGCAATACTCCGGATGAAGGATGAGGCCACGCGGTTGGGATTCAATGCCGTCTGCAATGTCAGACTTGAGACAGCCGATATCGGTGCGAATACCAGCCGTAGGGGAGTCGCCATGGTCGCAGTGCTCGCAAGCGGGACCGCCTATCGGATCGTGACTCCCGGAGAGGAATAATGCCCGATCCCCCGATCGACCCTTCGGTCTTTCAGGAACCCCACCTCACCCAATCACACCACTCTCCAGACCCCAGCGAAGAGATCGCCGGGGTCACCCTCCCCTCCAAATCGAAAGAAGACGACCTCGCCGATCAATGTGTGTTCGACGAACCCTCCTACTCAGGTTCAGTCCCGGAGGACGCGCTCACCTATTGGAAGTGGATCGAGAAGAGATCGCGGGAGACGACACTTTCGCAATCCTTGGGAATGACTTGTTTACTCGTACTGGCGGCAGGACCCTGGGCAGTCATTGGGGCGATGGCTCAGGGAGGGAGCACGGG
>JAJDBZ010000085.1 GCA_029261095.1 Candidatus Omnitrophota bacterium
ATCATCGAAACCGATCTCTTCCAGGAGTGTGGTGTCCACCAATTTTCCTTCACCAAAATCGGTCAGTCGAGCTTGGGTGGTGTGGTCCTTTCTCTCTTCAATCAGGATGTTCGAAGGTTGAACCGCCTTGTGGACGATGCCCAAAGAGTGTGCCGCCTCGAGGGCTTCGGAAACTTGTGCCACAATCTCCAGACGTTGTCCCATAGGGATCTTCTCGGACCCGCCACGTTCATCCCACCAGTGTTCCAATGTGCCATCTGTCGAATAATCGACTTCAAGATAATAAGGAGCCTTATCTGTCTGGACATCGTATATCCGCGCGATGTCCTGACGCTCGCCAAGGTTGTCGCGAATGATCTGGAGGAGAGCGATCTCCTTCTTCAGGTAATTCAATCGACTTGGATCGAAGATGAATTTGAAAGCGTGAAGGAGATGAGTACTCTTTTGTTGGGCGAGCCACGCTTCCCCATTGGCGCTTTCACCCAGCTTATGCTGAAGAGTCCAGTTCGTGCGGCCAGGAATCGTGGCGCCAACTGCGGGGCGCCAACCGAGAGTCGCGACACGGTGGGAGGTCATTGCGCGGGTGACTTGGTCCGACTCGGGGGGAGGGTTGAGATAAGAAAGTCCCGAGAATCCCACTTCGCAGACTTCAAGCGGGCTGGAAAGGCTCTTGATCTTGTAACGCCCATGCTCCATCCAGAGTGTGTTCTTTAAGGTCTCCTCACTTCCCATCATCCCAGCTCTTGCTAGGTTAAATGCGCCACGCGAGAGGAGGATCTGGTTCTCCTGCGCCAAATCGTAGAGATGGTCGAGGATTTGTTTTTCGGATTCCGGAACCTCGATCGATGCAAGGTCGATCGACTCGTCTATTCCAAAATCGCGTCCGGTCTGGACCTTCGCGAGATGGATCCCACTCCGAAATGGAGCGGAAATCTGCTCCTCCGATTCCCAGGTGGCCAGGGTCCGCCTGCAACTCAGCGCAAAATGGACCGCTCCTAGAGAAGTTTCGAAAAGAATCAGAGTTCTTTGTGGATCTGGAATTCGAAGCCCCGAATACTGATCCGCCAATTCGCTGACCAAGTCTCGGAACCGACCTTCCAGTTCGGGGGAAGGAGTCTCTCGTTTCGAAGAAAAAACAGGGGTTTCGATCCTTAATAGGACCTGTTCCAAGAAACGATCAAGGTTCTTTCCTATCGCCATCCGCCTTTGGACACCCTTCTCCGCAACAATGATCCCCGATTGTGAGGTTTTCGAATCAAGAAATCTTAAGCTTAATTATCGGCCAGTTTTAGGGGTGTCTGGCAATTTTTGGATCGAATCCAATGGTTTTCTCAAACTGCACGGTTCAAAGTCGGGTGCATTCCTGTCCCCCTAGAAGCTTCATTCAAGGTACTTTCCACTGGCACCCGAGGTCTCCAGTCTAAAGGACTGGTGCAAGGCGCACCCAATGGATTGACGTGAAATCCGTTTCATCCCCAGCATAGAACACAACCAAAACGTCCCCATTGGCGAGTGGAGCCGTACTGGGTAAACCGACAGCGAAGTCGCTCATCTCCGTCCATGCCTCGTTCATGGTAGTGCGATTCAATCCCCCTGCAGCCACCTGTGTTTCCCAAAGGATCACTTCCAATCCCATCTCCCAGGTATGACCTCCATCCTGGCTCACCCGGACCTTGATGGTCGGTGGACCCGTACGGTCCACATAGACCATAGCAACACTCCCATCTCGGAGTGAAACCGGAGCTGCCGGTTGACCGGGAATTCCCGTATCCCAAATGTCGGACCAGGCTGACCCATTATCCGTCGATTGTCTGGCGTGAATGTTTCGATAAATCTCATTCTCTCGGTCGAAGGTCCAAAACAGTTCGAGGATTCGGCCATCCATCAGAACACCGGGACGTTGGTCCCAGTAAAAGAGTTTTCCCTTCGGATCTTCGCTTACAACCGAATGATGCGACCACGATTTCCCTCGATCGGAAGAAAACAGGAGGATCGATTTGTGGAGCCAGGGTTTGGAATCTTCATAGCCTTTGTTGAGTTCAAACTGACAGGCCACCAAATTCTTTCCCACTTCTAGCAGTGGACCTGTTATCGGAGTGGGGCATTCGAAGGGATGTGTGTCAATGAATTCCGGCTCAGACCAAGTGCTTCCTTTGTCTGTCGATTGAGAGATGCAAATGCGTGTGTCCAACAATCCCTCGGTCTTTTCATTAAAGAAGGGAAGATTTGGGCTCGATTGGTCAACCCAGCAAAGTATCGACAGCAAGAATCCTCCACTCGTCTCGGTCAAATACCCAGTGCGGAAACTCCCCACCTTTCCATTTCGGGAAGGGGGAACAAACGGTGTGGCAGGACTCGACCACTTGCCCCCGTCATTCTCCGTCCACGTGACCAGAACCTTTTGGTCCGCAAGTGCCGCTTTCATTGGTGCGGCTCGAAAGGTGCATACCCAACTTCCATCCGACAATACGCAAACTCCGGGAAACGTGCAGCTCTGTCGGTCGGTTCCGAACTCACCTGAAAAAACGGTTCCGCGATCCACAATTTTCAACTGGCTCATTGAAGATTCTCGCTGTTTGCTTTCTGAATTCTCCCCCTCAAAAACAGATCGGGATGGTGGCCATAGTATTCTCCATCGACCACGCCCCCTCCCGTTTCGCCTCCCAACAGAAAGACATCGTCCCCATGAACCACTGTCATCGGAAGGTTGTTATCGATCGGGAGAGGATCGGCGGTGCCAAAGAGCTCCGTTTGGGTATCGTAAACAAAACAATCGTTGTGAAGGCCGCTTTCCGGCCTGGCTTGAGAAGCAGACCCATATTTATCGTCGACCGTCCCATCCGGTCGAAGAACATAGGTGTATTGATGACCTCCCGGAAGAAGGATGTAACGGTCCTCGAACACAAGATTCGTCCCGCGCGGGAAATTTCCACTCGAAACCGGAAGGTCCCGAAGCCGCATCCATTGGTCAGTCTCGGTGTCGTACCGCCAATTATCCACTATGGTGCAGTACCCAAAGCTGGTCCCATCGATCACCACATTCCCAGACGCTCCACCGATCACATAAAGGCTGCCGTCGATGTTCGCCATGGCATGAACCCATCTGGGAGTCCCCGGGCACTCAGATAACTCTCGCCACCCACCCTCGAGGTCTTCCGTGTCGAGGACCAGGAGACGCGCGCCCAACCTTTTGAGGTCGCCGGACCGATCGGTTTCAGTAAAAAAGGCTTCGGCGTTGTAATCCGCACCCCCGAATGCATAGATCTTGCTTCCTATTGTCGACATTGCAATGGTGGTGACCGGCCAGGGAAGGGAGGGGAGTTCTTCCCAGACCCAATCCCCCTCTCGTTTCAATAGTCGCCAACCATCCGCATAACAATAAGGTTCGGTGTAGCTGAAGCCCCCCCAGAAATAGAGGGCCTCTCCGACCTTTGCGCAAGAGAGCCCCTGCCGCGCCGCGCCGGGGAGATCGGGAAGCTGTTTCCACCCGCGATCTTGCTCGCTTAAATTTAGGATCCATCCTTTTTTAAGAAAACCGCGCGGATACTTTCCTGGTTTTTCCTCGTTGTCCTTTTCGAGCCCCCCGCTACAAAAACCTCCCACAGTTATCAAAGAGCCATCGAGAACCCCGCCATCGCTGTCCTGGAACCCCTGTGGGAGGTTGGGGCCAGTTTCCCACTCAATCTTGAGGAGCGGTTCCAAGGTCTGTTGAGGGCCGGTCTCCGATGATCCTTGAGCGAGTGCGGGTAGAGCGATGATGAGGAGTATTAGGAAGTCTCTCCCTCTCTTCATCCATTGGTTGATGTGGTTAATCATGATCTACGACTCCCTTCCGAAGTTAAAGGATAGGGCACTGACCGCCATTCCTACAATCAGCTCCGTCGCCAATCCGAGCGGCATCGCCCAGATAAAACTGATTCCCTTGTTGCCGGTTAACTCTTCCCAGTAGTTGATGCACACAACCATCACCACTGCCGAGACTGCTCCGGCCACAGCGCCAATCGAGTTGGCCCATGGAACAAAGAAAGCCAAAAAGAAAAGTCCCGCCAGAGGGGCGACCAACAAATTGACCACCTTGAAAGCAATTTCCAACAGGTTTCCATGAACGGCTCCCACGAAGGTACTCAGTGTAACTACCACCACTCCAATCGCGATGGAAACCAGGATTGCTCGTCTAAGATGGTCCTTGTCGGTGGGCGGGGTTGCGGAGAATCGATCCAGAAAATCGATCGTGATGACCGAGGATGCGGAGTTGAGGCCCGATGAAAGGCTGGACATCGCGGCGGCCAGGAGGCCCGCGATCACGATTCCACTGATTCCTTGCGGCAATACATTCACAATGAAGAGCGGAAACAAGCGGTCGCCCGATTCGGTGATATCGATTCCGCCGGGAAGCGACTCGGGGTTGGCTTGATAGTAGGCGAACAATGCCAACCCCACCATTCCTAAGAGTACACCGACCAGCCCCTCGACACAGGTTGAGACCACCACGGTTCGTCGTGCCGCTTTGAGATCCCGGGTGGAAAGGTATCGTTGAATGGCCATTTGATCGGAAGCGGATGTGCACACGTACCAGGTAAAAGTGGCCAACATGATTCCGACCAGGCTAATTCGCGCGTTGGGATCGTACCCAAGTGAGGGCGCGGGCCAATGCGAAGCCCACTCGGTGGGCAACCAGGCATCGACTCCTCCGAAATGAATGGAAATGACCAAAAGGGTGAGGATCGCTCCAATAAAAAGGATGAATGTTTGAAGGACATCGGTGAATACCACCGCCCTCAGTCCCCCCAATGAGGTGTAGAGAACCGTAATGGCGCCGAGAAGGGCGCAGAGGTACGGAGCCGCGGTAGGTGACCAACCGAGGACCGGGATAAGGACCTTGCTCACTGTTGCGTAGATAATCACCGCCATCCACATCAGGCGCATGGCGAGGAAAAAGAGAGCTCCCAAAAGGCGTGGGGCAAGCCCCAACCGTTGTTCCAGGATTTCATAAGCACTCGTGACACGCGATCGCATGATCGGTGGAATCAGAATCCAACCGACCACAAGTATGATGAATGGGTAGGACAGGATTCCACCCAAATAGAGTGGCCCATAACGGATCATTTCGCCCGGCGTTGCAAGATAGGAGATGGTGCTCAGGAGGCTCGCGAAGAGAGACAGACCCACCGTCCACGATTTCATCCGACGTCCGCCCAGAAGGTATTCCTCGGTGGTCGAGGTCCTTCGAGAAAAATACCAGCCGACCGCAACCATGAAGGTGAGATAAGAACCCAATACCACCCAGTCGAGTGGAGCGAGACCGCGATGCTCAATAGCCTCTTGAGCCATCTCCGAAGATTGACCGAAACAGGAACCGGCGGTCAAGGACGAAACAAGGAAGAAAATACCGAAGGGGTATGGCCTGATCTGGTTCTGAGAAGTCATGAAGTTTATTTCAATGGATCCAATCTCTATTCAGCCATTCGTTTCTGCGCATAGGTAAGCGGGCAATTTTTTTTTCCTATCCCACCGTTATCCGACCAAACCATTTGTTGGTCGTTGAACCTACGATATCCCTGTGTTGAGGACAATGGGAGGTTTTGGCCAAAACTTGGTATCATCGATATTCAAGAAAGATAATGATTCTGATTTAATTGATCCAAGTGGTTCTCAAAGATATTTTTGAGGTCCTAAAAGCAATTGCAAGAGATTGTTCTTTTTCCCTTTGTTCACACTGGTCGCACCGAGCGAATCGAGTACGACTCTAGCAACGCGATCACCTCCTGGCAGCGCTACGAGATCGACGGTCACCAGGTGCTCCTTGTAGCCGAAAAATTCGATAGCGACTTTTCGAGTTCGATCACCTCCGCCGACGGTTGGTGCATCCGGAACTTCCATACTCACAGCCCCGCTCTGATTGGCGGTCTCCTCTTCAAAGAGGTCTGCACCTACCCAAGCGCACCAGCAAAGCCAACCCCGAACGCACTGCCTATTACTACAGGAACCACGCCCAAGACAATGTGTCGGTGGCACACCTCCCAACGCTTCTCCTGGTCAGAAGCATGAGTGAGTCCACCCCATTTGAGTTTGCCTCAACGACAGATGAAGGCAAACTTGGTTAATAGTTTGTCGAAGGTGACAAACATTCCGACGTTTTGACATCTAAAAAGAGCGTAGCAATTTGAGTTGTAACCTGAAATTTATTGATATTTTTTACTTTTCAATTGAATTGGAAAAAGCGGATTTACTGGCATTGATCCTGCATTTCAGAACATCGAAATATCAACATATGACCATGATTGAAAAGACTGGATCATCCTTCGTGCACGACACGGCACTAATTCGTGTGAGGCAATTTCGATGAAACTAAACGAAGAAACTATAGGACCCGAATCCAATTGCAATCCTTACCCACCAAGGAGATTCTCCTATTCACAACTCGTTAGTATCTGTATTTTGGCAGTTTTGTGCTTTGTCTCGGCAAGGATTTATCCAAGAGACTCCTTCACCGAATCCCTGGTTTCTAGAGTCTTTTCTCTTTCTTCGGCTGTTCTCTTTGCGGTTTTTGTCTTTAATATCATCCACCAAATAAAGATTTCAACTCTCGTCCGAACTCCACTGACTATCGGAATCTATCTGATGCTGTTCGAACGCTCTCTAGTGCTGGTCGAAACCTTTTGGGTCCATGACCTACTGAGTGTACCTCTCGTTCTCGAAAATTCGGTTGATTTTCTCCACAAGGTGACCTCGATTCTATCCGGACTTCTGGTCTTGTTGGGCGCTTTTTTCGCGCTCCTTGAATTAGGGGAGAAAACAAGATGTCTTGCTTCAGAGATTCAAATAAGAGAACAGGCTGAAAGGGAACGTGAACTCCTCCAACAAAGGATGAACGCAAAGAGCCAGCTAGAAAGTCTTGGTTTGCTTGCGGGGGGAATCGCCCACGACTTCAATAATCTCCTCACAAACATTTCCTGCCGAACGACATTAATTCTCGAAGATTTACCTCCCCATTCACCTCTTCGTGAGAGCCTGCTCAAAATAGAAGCAGCAGGACATCATGGTGCGAACCTTTCAAAGCAGATTCTAGCGTATTCAGGAAAAGGGAATTTCCTGGTTGGCCCACTAAACCTCTCAACGTTACTCGCCGCAGACCTCCCAGAGATTCGATCCAGTCTTCAACCCGGCACCGAACTTCAATTGAACCTACCACAAGATATTCCAATTATATTGGGAGATGCGGATCAAATCTCCCAAATGGTTACCCATTTGGTAGACAATAGTGTCGACGCGGTACAAGGCGAAGGTGGAATTGTCTCCCTTTCCACTGGAATCGTAGATCAAATCCAGGATTGTGAAGGGTTCGATTATTTGGGCGAACCACTGCACGCCACTCCCTATGTTTATGTCCAAGTGAGCGATAATGGACCAGGAATGGATGAAGACACGAGGTCCAAGATCTTTAATCCATTTTTCTCCAAAAATAAAATCGGCCGAGGCTTAGGCTTAGCTGCCGTAATGGGTATCGTACGTGCCCACACCGGATTGGTAAAAGTTGATAGTAGTTGCGGGAGTGGAACTACGCTGACCACCTATTTCCCCGTAACTGATCTGGAGATTTCCCCCAACGATGAAAGTCTAACCCCATTGAGAAACACCGAGTTGCACCTTAAGAACAACCTAGATCCGTCTTTACCGTTTGCAGGAGTTCAATCATGAAAACAGGGTTAGATTCGCGACCTCGATTGAGAAACACAAAGAACCAAACTGTCTCTTTCCCCCGTAGATCATCCCGAAGGGATACCCTTTCGAGAAACTCTAAATCTAGTCCAAGGTCTAAGCCATGAGAATCGACGAGCCTCAATCATCCAACCGAGTCGCAGATTCCCAGCTTCGCTCAGCGGGTCATTTCCCGACCACGAAAACCTCCCAAATCAAAGAAGTCGTTTCCCGATTGACTATTCCAATTTTAATCGTGGCCGGAATCGTGTTTATCATTGCAAACTTCGCAGAGGACTACGGGATCCTATCGGATGAAGTATCGGATGCACTCAAAGTCTTCTGCCTCATCTCATTGTTGGTTCCGCCCTGCGCCGCATTTGGAGGCATCCTAAAATCGTCTGGAATATCCTGGACACTCGCAATCGCATTTGTGTCGGTGGTTGCTTCCCGTCTTTGTTCCACTTCTCAAGTTGAGTCCTACATCAATCTACATTTTGGGTCTGACGGAATACCGATCAGTACTGCTTCAATCAAAGATGTTTTTACTGTGATTGCCGCTGTTTCCCTCCTCGCAAGCTTTTTTCTGGCCATTAGAATCCTCAGGTCGGTCGTTGCAAAACTTGAGATCCAAAGGAAAGAATATCAGAAAGAAATAGAGGAACATGTCAGGACGAAGGCCAACCTTCAAGAGCGAGAAAAGCAGATCACCGCCCTGACCGAAGAGACATCAGCAGCCATCTTCATGATTCAAAATGGACTCTGCCGATACGCCAATAACGCGGCAGTTCGTTTACTTGGCTATGAAAAGGAGGAACTTTATCGCCTGTCAGATTTTTGGCGAGCCATTGGTCTTCAACGCTCCCGATTTCTAAATGTTGATTCAGAGAACACCATGGTTTTCCCGGACACATTTGCTGAAGAATCCCAAATTGTGACCAAGTCTAATAAGAATCGGTGGGTCGAAATCACCTCCAGCGATATTCCGTCGGAGGGTGTAAAAACTCATCTATTGACTGTACACGACATCACTCGCCGCATCGTTGCTGAAGATAACCTTCGTTTAAGTGAAGAGCGTTTTCGGAACCTAACGGATTTCGTACCAGGGGTCTCGGTACAAGGATATCGTCCGAATGGGACCGTGTTTTTCTGGAACAAAGCAAGCGAAGAGGTTTATGGTTACAAAGCGAGCGAAGCAATAGGAAAAGACTTGGGGGATCTAATTATTCCGCCTGAGGTTCT
>JAJDBZ010000086.1 GCA_029261095.1 Candidatus Omnitrophota bacterium
CGGAGTGTCGCCTTCACCACAGTCGAAAAGGGTCCGGCCATCCGCAGCGAAGAGGCCTCGATCCTAATCAGTCGCGATGGTTTTCATTGGGAAAAAGTGGGTTCGTATCGAAAAGATTTTTGGAGGCCGATGAAGGTTTTCAAATACGGCGTCCTCGCGTGCCCCTCTGGGGATTTATCAATCGATGATTTCTACCTGAGCGGTGAGGGGTTAATCGGGTTGGATGGGAGGAGTGCGAGGGTGAGGATACAGCCGGAAGACGAGTGCAAGACGGCCCAGGAATAAATTCCAGGGCTAACCACACGAAGTCCCTCCGGGACTGCGTATGGTTAGCGCGGGGTTTCGACCCTGCGCGGGCGTTGCGGGGGGTGGTATTGGACTGTGTCCCAATAGACACACCCCTCATGACTCTGGCTCTCCCGCACCAACCAAATCCTTCCTCAGTATCAAAGCGTCCTCCACCGGGTTGGTATAATAGTCTCTCCTTGTCATCACTGAATCGAATCCGTTCTCACTGTACAACCGAATCGCTGCTCCGTTGGAGACTCGCACTTCGAGTAAGGTGACTGTGGCCTCATTCTCGAATGCCCATCGGAGTGTAAACTCCAATAACCGGCGGGCGATTCCTTTCCGCCAGTGTGAGGGGTGGACCGCCAGATTGGCGATATGGAACTCCTCAAAGACCAGCCAGGCCGTAAGATAGCCAATCAACTTTCCTTCGCTCATCCATCCCCAAGTGTGGCTGTAGTCATGCATGAACTCGCTGGCGTAGATCTCCCGCGACCAAGGTTCGTTAAAACAAAGTCCCTCAATTTCGAGAATGGCATCCAAAGATTCGCGTGTGAGTTCGACAATCATTCGTTTCGCTTTATCATGTCATGAATTCGAGGGGGATTTCACCCTCCCATGGATCAAACTCATGAATATTGACGACGAAAACCCGACGTCGCAAACGCCCCATTCAAGAATGGTCACTCCGCGCGCCGTCGCGCTGGCGTGCGGACTGATGCCGCTGCTTTCCTGGTGGGTGGTGACCTCCGAGATGGTTCGCTACAACGACCACTCCACCGGTCTTTCTCTTTTCTTCCATGTCATCAGTCCACTCCTGGGGATCGCGCTTCTCAATCTCTGGTGGGCAAGGAAACATCCGCGAAGCGCGCTCCAACCGGGCGAACTGCTCACACTCTTCATCCTTCTTTCGATCGCGGGAGCGATCTGCAGCCACGATTTTCTCCAAGTCTTGGTTCCGATGATTGCCTATCCGGACTATGCGGCGAATCCACACAACCGCTGGGGGGAACTGGTCCTCGATCACATCCCCGCTTGGGCGATCCTCACCGACCGCGAGGCGGAGACTGATCTCGCCATCGGAAACTCCACTCTTTATCGGTGGAAGATTCTGGCGGCTTGGGCGATTCCACTCCTGTTTTGGTTCGGCTTTGTCTGCCTTCTCCTGTTGTCGCTCCTCTTCATGAACGCGATCCTGCGTAAACAGTGGACCGAACGCGAGCGACTCACCTTTCCCATCTTACAAATCCCAATCCAAATCTGTTCGAATCTCCCCAACCTCCTCAAGAGCCGCGGCTTCTGGATCGCCTTCGCCATCGCCGGCGGAATCGATCTTTGGAATGGAATTCATGTCCTGCACCCATCGATTCCAGCGATCCCGATGATCGAGGCGCTCCGGTTCCGGGATTACCTGATCGAACCCCCCTGGAATTCGATTGCCGGAACGGATCTGAGCATCCATTTCTTCGCGGTCGGACTCATTTTCTTCCTGCCCACAGACCTCGCGTTTAGTTGCTGGTTCTTCTTTCTGCTTTACCAACTCGAGATTGTTCTCTCCTCGACCCTGGGCGTTCATGATCTCCCCGGGTTTCCTTTTCCCCGCGAACAATCGGCGGGCGGTTACCTGGGCCTCGGGATTCTCACCTTGTGGTTCTCCCGAGGTTACCTGCGTCAAGTCTGGCTCACCCTGTGGAATCGTCCCGGCGGATTGGACGAAAGCGGCGAGGCGCTGAGGTATCGAACCTCGGTGGTCGGATTTCTTTTCACTTTCGGCTTGCTCGTTTCAGTCGGCGTTTACATGGGGGCCGGGTTGGGAGCGATGGCCGCCTTCTTTATCATCTTCTTCCTGTATTCCCTCGCCATCGCACGGATCCGCGCTGAACTCGGACCTCCCGCGCACGATCTTTATATGACAGGACCCGATGTGCTCATCTCGAATGCTGTCGGCACGAGATCAATGGACGATTCCACCAAGGGCGTTTTCGCTCTCTTCTACTGGATGAACCGGGGGTATCGATCCCACTTCGCGGCCCACAGCATGGAGGGTTTTAAAGCCGCCCAGGTCTCCGGGCAATCCGCGAAGTCGATGTTTTGGGCAATCGGAATCGCGATCATCGTCGGAACCCTCTCCTCGTTTTGGGCGCTGCTGCACACCCTTCACATCCATGGTTACAGCGGGAGACTTGCGGGCGATGCTTTTGCGGGGGAGGCTTGGTTCCGTCTCGCGGCTTGGTCCGACCTCCCCTTCCCCGCGCGAGTCGGTGCCACGCTCGCAACAATCTTAGGTGGTGTACTCACTTTCGTTCTGGGGGTGATGAGAAGGAGTTTCACCTGGTGGGTTTTTCACCCGGTCGGGTACATCACTTGCGCCTCCTGGTCCATGGAGAAGCTGTGGTTCTCTTTCTTCATTGGGTGGGCGGCGCGAGTTTGCATCACCCGATACGGTGGGCGAAACGCTTACTTAGCGGCAATTCCCTTTTTCATGGGTCTTGTCCTGGGCGAGTTTGTCGTGGGAACTTTTTGGAGCCTTTACGGATGCCTGACCGAACAACCGGTCTACCACTTTTGGGGATAACGATCCGATGAAGATTTTTCTCAGATGGCTGATGATCTCTTTGATGATGGTTGGACTCACCATTCTTCTCGCGGTCTGGGTCGGTCAACCGGAAGTGGTGACTATCCGCACCGAATCGATCGGTTCCGATCTCGATCTGGATTTCAACCAAATCCGGAAACATGTCGAAACTCTCGCTTCATTCGGATCGCGCGTGGCGGGTTATCCGGGTTCCGCCAGCACCCAGCGATACATCAAAGGGGAACTCAGTTCCTTGGGTTTCGATTCGATAGAATCCACCACCTTCGAAGTCGCCATTCCAGAGGTTCATAGCGCGAGCCTCGAGATCCAATTGGGTTCGCGGACT
>JAJDBZ010000087.1 GCA_029261095.1 Candidatus Omnitrophota bacterium
GAAACGCAAGGGCGAACTGGTGCTGAATGGCTCGGTGGGAACCAGCGCACTCGATCTGGCGATTCAACTCGGGTGTGGTCCGATCTTTCTCGCGGGAATCGATCTTGCTTATCCCGAAGGACAAGACCATGTCGCCGGCACGATCTACGACGCGGATCGCGCTTTTCAGGAACGCCAACCCGCGGTTTATGAAGTTCCCGATGTCAGAGGGAAGAATGTCCCGACATGCACCGCGTTTCTCGCCAGTCTTTATGGGATGAAACATCAGATCGGACTTGCTCAGACAGAAGTGTTTAACCTCTCCCCAAATGGCGCGGCTATACCGGGAACGCCGCCTTCGGATGAAGGTCTTTATGTCTTCAAACACCTCTCAGCTTCCTCGGGCGAGAAACCATCCGAACGACTTCGCGCCGAAGCGAGTCAGATGGATCGAGCCCGGCGACGCCCCCTTTGGAGGGATGAGGGGAGGAAGGGGGGGATGGCGGAGTTTTTTGACAACCGGGGCAGGTGGAAACTTTCGCCGATCCCGCAGGTAAGGTTGCAGGTGGCGAGGCTCAACTTGGAAGCCTTGGCGGAAACCGATGACGATTTGGCCGGTCTTCTTTCAGAAGAGGTCGGAGTGCTGAAGGAGGGTCGTTTTCCCAAGGGCGAAACCTGCCAATGGGGGAAGACCGAGGAGGGATACCCGCTTCTCACTTTCCGGGATTTTCAAGGTAAAGAAATCGCAAAATTCCCTCGTTCGGTTTCACCTTGGAGTGAGATCGCGGATCACCAAGTGGTCGCCCATTCGGTCGATCCTTTTATTGTCCTGCTCGGTGTGGGACTAGGTCGGTTTATCGATTCTCTATTGCGCGATTTCAAGGAGGTTCCCATTTATCTTTGGGAACCGAATGTCAACCGAATGAGGGCGGCGCTGGGAGGTTCCGATTGGACCGGGCTCTTCTCGCACCCCAATTTGAGAGGGTGTATTGGCCAATCCGCCGAGGAATTCTTGAAACGACTTTCGGATGAGGAGGGAGACACGCTCGAAAAACTTCCGGTCTACTGGAGACCCTGGATTCATCCGGGGTTGGAGGTGTGGGGGCAGAAAGACATCGCACAGTTTCATCCGGAATGGATTCGGTTTTATCAGAGTCTGCGACGGTAGCGAAAGGCATTCCTCATTCTATCACCGCGAAGAAAGTCCAATCCTCACCTCCAAGTTTGACCTTTTTTTCCTCACGATCACATTCGATGATTTCCGGTTTCACTTCCCGCCCGTGGAGGTCGAAAACCCGGACTGTGGGTCGCTCATCGGATGGCCAGGGATACTCACCCGAGAGGCACGTCAGTATCCGTTCTTGGCCTCGGATGAATCCTTCCTGAATTTCAACCGGAGAGAGCGGATACATGTGGTTGAGAATTCCATACCCACCCTCCTCGGGAGGCACATCCCCTAAAGCATAGTGAGCGTAGACGCCACCATGCCTGAGATAAGTCATCACCGCGCGTCCCAAAGTCTCCGCGCGGTTCGGGTGGTTGGGCCGTTGAACGATCCCCAACCCAATCGGAGAAGCGAGGCTGCCTCGGAAGAGTTCATGCACCAAGGGCGGTTTCGATCCGATCTCGAACGAGAAAGGATTAAAACTGCTCTGGGTCTCCGAAAATCGGAAGATGGGCAGCGACTGCTCGGGACCAGAGGTGGCGTAGGTGTTGGCGACCACCACCTTGCCCCGATCCAAAGCGGCATTGATAAGACGCACTCTTGCCTCGATCCCGGCAAGACTGCAATCGATGTACTGTTGGCGGATCTCACCGGTGTTCGGATCGAGGTCGGCGCTGTAACCATCCCATCCGGAATAGTCTCGGAGATCGTTTCGGAAGGCCTGACTGAATTCATCGATGTAGTATCCATCGAGTCCAACCTCATCGAGTAGAAAGACAATCTGGTCCATCAGGAAATCGAATTGGTAATTGCCGACCGCCGGATAGACACCAAGCGCGGATTGTTGTTGGCCGCCTCGACGGTACGCCTCGACAATGATCCGTCCTTCTTCATCGCGCCGGACACTATCCAGGAAAGGGAGATCCGATTTGTCGAGGATCGCGGTTTCTTCAGTGGAAAGTCGAATGTTCCCAGCCCCCCGAAAGGGGAGCTGATCTCCGCCATCGATCCGGGTCGGGTCGATGGTGACCCAATCGGTCTCGATGCAACCCAATACTTTGCCGCCCGGGTTCGCTTGCCGGATTTTCGCAGCCGCCTCACGCATCCGGGTTTTGTATTCCTCTCGGGACCAGATCTGGGCGAAAGACCCGGGATCGTAATCGAGCCAGGGCATCAGGAGGACCAACCCCTGCTTCTTCCGTTCGAAGTAATTTTTCAGAGCTTCAGGATCGTTGAGAAGGTCGGCTCGTCGCCCGATATCGAACCACTCAATAGGGCCTTCGAGAGTGAAGCTGGAATCCCAATCCTCGCGAATCCGATTGGCGAGATCCAGGAACCCAGATTCTTTCGGGAGCAGATAAATGGACCAGCGAAAGGTGTGGGTCTCTCCCGCTCCCAAGGCGAATTGACTGACACGGTACCTTGCGGAGACCGCCGGTTTTCCGACCCTCGGCTCGAACTTTCTCCTCCCCACACTGTCTTTGACCAACAGACCGAGAGCCTCCGATTCTGATTTGACAAACACCACAGGGCACTCGGCCCCTCCCGGTGCGATCGCTTCAGTGAATGGGACCGACCCGGAAAGCTCTTGGTCGATGAGGATTCCGACCGGCGCCTTCGAGGTGTTAATCACCCTATCCTCGAAAAGGATGCGGTCGTTCTTGAGGCGAATGGTTCGATCGACTCGGTAACTCTCACACGCCGCCTTCACTGTGAGAGTCCCTTCGGAGGTCCTTTTCGAAACGGGGTTCCAACTGCTTTGCGATTGTGTGTTGTCAGGGGCAAAGGAATTCCATCCCCTTCGTTCGCCCGGGTAAGACCATCGGCTCATCAAGGCATATTCGCCGCGCCGCGTTCGAATCCCGAGACGACCTTCGCCGCCGATTGTTAATGAACAAGTTTCATTTGAAATTGAGACTCCACTCTCGACCGGAAGATAGGTGGGGGAGACAATACTTGGACCTTCGGATTCAAAATGTGCCAACACTTCGGTCGCGGAGAGGGCCCGGTCATAGACACGCATCTCATCGACCTTGCCATGGAAATAACGAAACCCGTCTCTCAGAAGATCCTCGGCATTAGGATTGATGGGGACAGCGCCGATGAAGAAGGAGCCGGTGGGGTCGATCGATGGGTGCTTTGACTTTCTCCGATCCGCGAGTTGTCCCCCGATGTAAAGGCTCATCGACTCCCCATCGAAGGTTCCGACCACATGGTTCCACCCTCCGGGGGTGAGCACCGCCTGGCAGTTGTTGCCACCATCGCCGATGTACCAATAAACTTTTCCGTTCGAATAGTAGGTGAGCAGGAAACGGCTGAAATGTTTCCCGGCGATTCCCGGTTCTCCCCTCGGGATACTTTCGGGGTACACCCAAACTTCCAAACTGAGGGGGCCGGTGAGCTGAAGCGGCTCTGGGTTCCCGCAGTTCACCAGGTCTTCTTGACCATCGAATGAGAGAGCCGATCCGCTGCCCGCTCCGACAATCCCCGCTCCTTCGATTTGACCCTTGATTCCGCTTTCAGAAAGATCGAATAGAATGTCCTCCTCCACCTTCTCGAAATCATAGTGCAAAAGAGGTGGATCGGCGGTATGGCCCTGGGCGAGAGGGGAGCAGCAGAGAATCAAGAGTAGAATCTTATGGAGACTGGATGGTTTAGACATCTTGTTCTTCGTGAGCCCGTTCCTCGGGTAGTAGAAACTTCCCTTCGAGTCCCTCGGAAAGGCGGCACCCCTGGATATGCCATTTCAGGACAGATCCGACCACTTCGAGGCGGTTCTTTCTTTTTTCGCTTTTCCCGAAGGTGAGCAGGACCAAGAGGAAGGCGGAGACATTTTCGATCATCAGTTTGATCAGAAGTCCTTCGAAGAGGAGAGCGGTCTTGAGTTTCCCATGGTTCTTCTGGAAATAGCGATACCGCGATCGGTAGAACTCGATGCGTGTGTCCACAAGCACCGGTTTGGAGCTCTCGCCCTGACCGTGCTCGACCACCGCATTGGGTACACAGACCACTTTCCAACCGAGCTTCTTGCATTGGAAACACCAGTCGGTCTCCTCGAAAAAAAAGAAGTAACGCTCATCCAGTCCACCGATGGATGCCAGTGTCTTCCCTCGGATCGCGAGACTCGCGCCGATCACCGAATCGACCTCGAAAGGATCGGTGGCTCCATCGGGGACTTTCGATCGATATTTGGGGGAAACCATTCTGAGGAGGCTCTTGTTGATGAGTTCGGTGGCCAGTGTTGGGAAGGGCGCG
>JAJDBZ010000088.1 GCA_029261095.1 Candidatus Omnitrophota bacterium
GTCGCTTTAAAATCAGGTTCCAAATATTCCGCAAATCCTTTGTCTCGATGCACCCTCATGGGCGCGGGATGACCTGCGCTTGAACAACTCATCGACGCTTCAGCAATGTCCACCACCACATAACACGCCGACGCGAACATAGGTGTCCCGGTCCTTCTTAGAATCGCGTTCAAACCATTGTTGAGCTCAGTCAACAGGGAAGCGGGATCGTCCGCAACAGGTCTGAGTTCTTCGATCAGGCCTCTGAGGTACGCGGTAAACAGTGATGCACGAACTCCGTGACCCATGACATCGCAAATAAAAATTCCAACCTTTTCGTTCGATATGGGAAAGATGTCGAAGAAGTCTCCCGCCAATGTGGTAGTTGGAACATAACGGTGACAAAAACGGACAGTCGGCCCGTCGATTGAACTCTCACGTGGAAAAACCGGGAGCTGTTGCGGAATAAACGCCTGCTGGATCTCGCGAGCCATTTGGAGGTCGTCCTCCATTTGGACATTCTTTTTCCGCAGTTCTTCGGCATACTCCTCGACCGCCTCGGCCGCCAGCTTCCTTTCGGTGATGTCAGTGCTAGTCCCAACAATTCCAACAATCTCGCTCCGGCTATTCTTAAGTGGAACCTTGGTTGTCAGAGACCATCTTCGACTTCCATCCGCCTCAACAGACATCTCCTCGCGGTTGATGAAAGATTTCCCGCTTCGCATGACCTCCCGATCGTCCGCCAATCGACGCTCCGAACCTTCGTCAGGAATAAAATCGAAAGTTGTTTTTCCATAAATCTTTTCAGGATCGTCTAATCCAAAGATCTTTGCTTGTGCCAGATTCGCGAGGACAAAAAGGCTCTCGGCGTTTTTTACAAAGATTCTGCATGGGAGAATATCCAGGAGGGTTTTTAGAAGGTTGCGTTCTTCTTCAAGTGCCGCTTCCGCTTGGTGACGTTGATCGTTTTTCTCTTCGAACTTTTTGTTTGCCTGGAGAAGTTCATCGGTCCGCGCCGCGACAAGGTCTGAGACCCTCTCAGTTTGCTGAGTGAGAATGTGGATGCAAAAGGCAAGGAGTAGGGTGAAGAGGATACCCACTGCCCCCACAGTCAAAGAGGCTGTCAAAGGGGAGGCGAGATCGGAAACTCCAGACAAGGATATAGTGAACTCGCGGCGATACAGCCAATAAGCCGCTAGTAGAGAGAGAGCAGATCCGAGCAAAAAGACCGGTATGATTAAAGAACGACCACTAGGTGATACTTTCACGTTCTTGGAAGCCCCGTCCTTTTTGGTTGGTGAAGATAGTACATCGATCAGACACCGACAAAAAGGTCCTAACTTGTGATTTTGGAATTAATTCTCACAACCCGACCTCCAAAGTCGAGAGACCCCCTCCCCCAGGAAAACCTCTCAATTCCCATATCTGGGGGGAACTCCGTGCTAATCGAGATCCCAAGGGTCGGATTTCTGTCTCTCGGTGACTATTCCGACATCCCGTATCTCCTTCAGAATTGCCTCCCAATTCCCACTTTTTCCGTAGACATAATAGGTAAAATAGGTGGAGGTCCCATGTTTCAGCTCCAGCCAGGGTTGCAGTTCCGTGTAGTAATACGGGGTGGGGGTGTTGTCCGGATGGTTGTTCCAAAGATGTAGGTAAATGGCGTCGTTGACCGGATACCCAATGAGCAGGGAAATATCCTGTTCGGTGTCATACCCGGCCGCCCACCCCTCTTTCGGGAAGACCCCTCGCCCGTAATAGCGCTCCAACTCGGGAATCGTCTCCACCAACTCTTCCTCAGGAAAATAGTATCGATCCTCGGGTCCGGTCGAAGGGCCGATTTCAAACAGTGGGTTGATCCCGATCACATTGATGGAGGGTGTCATTTCATCCATCTCATATCGCGCTTCGAGAAGGGGGCTGTCCGCGAAAAGTGTGTACTCCTTCGCGATCAGGCTCCCATGAATATTCGCCCATACTTTGACCCGCACGCTTGCCCCGGATTCTTTCAGGATCTCATGCTTGAAAACGATGTGACCTCCGATGTACGGATACCCCGTGAATTCTTCGAGACCTCCATAAGGATAAAAACTCCGAGTGCCCCCCACCTTCCCATCCATCGGAGGCTTCTCGGGCCACAGTTTGAACATCAGGTTCTCGTCTTGGCTTTTTACAATGTATTCGATGACCCGTCCTCCGAACAACAGGACTGTGGCTCGAATCTGGTCGTTCTCCATCACAATCTCGGGAATTCCATCGCCATCGAGATCTTCCTCACGCGCGGTGGCGGTCTTGGTTTGGGATTCGATGAGGATCAATCCCTCGTTCGCGACTCCGAGAGCACTCCCCTCCACTTGATATCGACCTTCTTCCAATTCGAGTGAGAGGTGCACCTTCTTATTTTCACCTGGAGGAATCACAAGATCCTTCTTGATCGCCGCGGTCGGTTCTTCCAATCCCTCTTTTTCGATGTAGACCTCAAGTGACACAGCCGCATCGTCGGTGTAGTTGTAGACTGTGACCGGATAACTTATTTCACCCGGGACATCCACAATCATGGGATGCAATTCAACCGCTCTGGGTAGGTCGACATGCGCCAGCGCTCTTGTCTCAACACCGGGAGCGCTGAAACGAATTCCGATGGGATTGTCTCGGCCGCTCGCTTCGGGGAGGTAGGTGAGGGGTATCCGAACCTTCTGCGCTGTGTTCGCCGGCAGGGAAATTGTACGAGGAGAAGCACCTTCTCTCAGGACAATCCCAGCACTCGGTTGGAGTTCGATATTTCCATCGATGGTTTTTTCCGTCCGATTGCGAAGAGTCACATCGAGGCCTTGTCCCTCCACTTTCGCTTCGATCGAGATCGGGCGACCCAATGCATCTTCCAGGCAGGCGCCCTCGAGTAGGAGGATCCGCATCCCATCGCGCAACTCGGAGGGCCCCGCAACAGTTCCTTTTTCGAAAACCGCGAAAGACCGTCTCGATACGATGGCTTCCATGACCGATTCCTGTGTCAGCGGCATACCCTTTTCGAGAAAGAGCACCATGCTGGGAGGGATTGAGCTTGTGATATCGCCCGCTTGAGTGACAAATGCCGCGTCCAACTCTTCGATACGATCTAAGTCAGACGGACCGCTGATCTGAAAACCATCGAACCGATCGGAATTCTCCCCCTCGGATTCGGACAGACCCCCGAAGTAGTAACCACCGTGCTCTTCGGCCCATTCCAGAGATTGTTCGATTGTGTTGTCCTGAACATCGGGATAGTTCTCCATCCCATAAAGCACTCCCCCTGTCACATACTGCCCGGATATGAATGTGAAAGGAAAACCGATCGATTCGAGCGCCTCATTAACCGGACCGGGGATCATCCAATCGTTGAACCCACGGACGATCAACCAATCGCAACCCAATCGAAGAGAAAGGTTGATGAGATCGAAGGGGTTGTGACGCATCGTAGTGGTGATGTGGAGAAAGTTGGTTTGAATGCCGGGAATCCCGCGATGGAGATCGTACTGGCGAACAATATCGACCGCCTCTCCAATGTGTTTGCGTAGATGATCGAGCTCTCTCTGAGAATGGGAGGCCAAGACAAAGACGGTTTTATCATCGGACTGGAGGAAGAAAGCCCGGTTCCTTCGAAACTGAAACTCTTCAGGCAATCTTTCCAAAAGGGAGGAAGCGACTGGATCCTGATCGACCACGGTGACCATGACATCGCCCTCGGAGAGCGCCTTTTCGAGATCTTCCTGGGTGGGGGATTCGAGATGAGTGATCTCTCGAGTCGATAACTCCTTGATAAACCCGGGTTGAATCCACAACTCCTCAAGAAGGAGCTGGTTCCCGATCTCCTCCTCCATCGCCCAGATCTCGCTTTGGACACTCGGTTGAGAAAGGTTGAACAGCCCCCTCGCCGAAACCCAATCCCACTCCTCGCGATGCCAACGGTTGGTGTATCCATTGAAATCAAAGGAGATTTTTTCGGGCGATTGAACCGAAACAGGGTGATTATTCCATTCCAGTGATAAGTGGCTCTGCGAGTTGGCGGCACGCAACGAAAATCCTAGGCAAAAACTCACCAGAACAATCGATATTACGATCCGTTTACTCATAGCCACATTCTCCACATCCGGATTGAATCCGAAGCCTAACCCTTACTGACTGAAATCTCAATCATGAGATTATCGAACAGCGCCAATATTCACCTCGATCTCCTCTACAAACACCTGCTCACCCTCTCTCGGAACTTGGACCAACCACTCTCCCTCCGGACTGATCAGGCCTGTTGCCGCGTTCACCGGACCCTTGGGATCGGCCGCGTTGGCGGTGACCACATAGACCTTGCTCTCCATGGCACGGAGCACCAGGTTGGATTCGTGATAAGGGGTATGAAGTTGGCCCGAACCGGAATGGATCGCTTGGAAGATAACCCTTGCGCCCTTCTCTCCAAGCTGAAATGCGAGACGTGGATCCGGATAAGGGCCGCAACCGGGGGTCACCCAATAATCGTTGCAGATGAGAGTCCCGAACGGGAGGGCTGCGTGACTGAAAAGACGGAGTTCTTTTCCAGGGACACAAAAGTTACGGTCACCACTTGTGGGCACCATCTTCTCATGAGTCCCGATCAGCTCGCCCTCGTCGCTGTAAATGCGAGTCTGAATGAAGGTATCCTCTCCCTCTTTGCAACCAGTCCCGATGAAGCAGGTCACTCCTGATTTCTTGCAAGCTTCGGCGATTTCTTTCCAAGCCTTCTCAGTCGCCTCTTGATCGAAGTCGCCGTGGTATCCGGTCAAACTCATCTCGGGGAAAAGGAGATAATCGGCCTCACTCTCTTCGATATGTTTCAGTAGGGTGGGAAGGTTCTCCTCCAGATTGGAAGAGACAGGCATTTGGACACCGGAAACTTTGATTTTCATCGTCTCATCACCTTGGGCGTTGGCAGTTATGAGTATCAATGCAACTGCACAGAAAAGTTTTCTCACCATCAGGCCCCTTTCATATACGCGGCGGTCAACTCGATCTTCGCTTTCAGGTCCGACAAGTCCACTGTCTCGATCGAGCTGTGGATAAACCGAGTCGGTAAGGAGAGCGTGATCGTCTTGGCTCCGTCATGCGCACGTTGGATGGCGCCGCCATCGGTCCCGCCGCGAGATAACAGGTTGGGTTGGTGTTTCAGTTTCTTCTTACGGGCCAGCGCCTGGAACTCTTGGTAAAGGTCATGGTCCGCGATCAGCGATCCATCCTTCACTGTCAAACCGACACCCTCGCCGAGACGAGTGATGGCGTTCTCCGGCTCGACCCCCGGTGTGTCGCAGGCAAGAGTCGTATCGAGGGCCACTCCAATATCGGGCGCGATCTGGTGCGCGGCGACCAGCGCCCCGCGAAGACCGACCTCCTCCTGAACGCTGAACACCGCGTAGGTGTCCTCATTGTTCTTCTTCGATCTTTTGAGCGCCTGGATCAATGTGTAAACAGCTGTCCGGTTATCGAGCGCCTTCCCAGTAACACGGTTTCCGTATTGTTCCAGGTCACGGTGAATGACCACCGGGTCGCCGATCGAAACGACCTTCTTTACTTCTTTGACCGGGAGTCCCAAATCCACAAACACCTTGTCGATGGAGGGGCTCTTCTTGCGGTCTTCATCAGATTGCACATGGATCGGTTTGCACTTCCAGGAAACCACACCGAGGAGTTCCTTCCGACCGAGAACCTTCACACGCTGAACGATGGTGTTGCGGGGATCGTGACCGCCGCAAGGGTCGAGCACGATAAAGCCTTTATCGTCGATGTATTGAACGATAAACCCGATCTCGTCCATGTGAGAGGAGTACATCACCTTCTTCGGTTTCTTGGAGGTTCCTTTCCGAAATGCGATCAAGTTCCCCAGGTTGTCGACTGTCATCTTGTCGACCACCCCCTTCAGCTCCCGTTGGACGATCTTCCGGATTTGTTCCTCGCGACCGGGGATGCCGGGAGTTTCTGAAAGTTCTTTCAAAAGTTCAATGGACATTTCGGATTCCTTCTCCTCTTTCTAAATAACCCGCACCCTCTACAACCCCACCCCCGTAAAACCCCCTCCCCGTATAACCCCCCCCCCGCACCCCCGCCCCGCAGTGCGGTGAGGGGGGATTATGAGTTCCCCCTCTCCACATGGTGGGGAGGGGGTTA
>JAJDBZ010000089.1 GCA_029261095.1 Candidatus Omnitrophota bacterium
AGAGTTGTTAGGGTTGTTCAGCGAGAGAAAAATTGAATTCCTCATCGTGGGGGGGGCATGCGCTCGCTTTTCACGGTTCGCCTCGATTTACTGGCGATTTGGACATTCTTATTCGACCCGATCCCGAAAATGCCAAACGTATCATCGATGCTTTGAGGGATTTTGGATTCGAGTTTTCAAACCTCACGGTCGAAGATTTTCAAAAACCGGAACAAGTGGTTCAATTGGGTGTTCCCCCCGTGCGAATCGATTTCATGACATCCCTCAGCGGTGTGACCTGGGTGGAAGCGGAGAAGGGAAAAGTTTCGGGTAAGATGGGGGATGTCCCGGTCTTCTTCCTGGGTCGGGACCAATTCATCGCCACCAAACGAGCCACTGGCCGTAAGAAGGATCTGGCGGACATCGAAGCCTTGGGCGAGGAGTGATCCGTCAGCATCCATCAGGGCAGGACCAATACCCGAAGTCCGTAGTTTGCCAGGTCGTGACCAGCCGCCGTTTACCAGCACCACCGCGTCCTCGCACCAGCGTTTACGCTGGTGCGACGCGGCGGATTACGCATCCGCTAATCCACCCCACAGGGGTGCTCCTCACACCCCCACCATCGCACGGTTTTGAACCGACAGCGACTCCCGCTCCGCGGCCGCGTCCAAGATCATCTTGAGCATGTCGGAGTAGCGCAGACCGGCATATCCCGCCATGAAATTCATCTTGCCGTCCCAACACCATCCGGGGTTCGGATTCATCTCGAGGAGTTTGATCTCTCCTCGAGCGTCCATGCGGAAATCGACTCGGGCGTAATCTCGACATTCCAAGCGCTCGAAAAGGAGGTTCGCGTAATCGAGAATCTTTCGCCGCTGCTCTTCGGTCAGGTTCGCCTCATGGTATTGGATCTGCGTCCAGTAGGGCGAATCCGGAAGCCATTTGGATTCGTATCCAAGAATTTTCGGCAGGTCCGGATCGAGACCGCTATAGTCGACCTCAAGGACCGGAAGGACTGTGGAGGTGAGACCCGGGTTGCCGATGATTCCGACGCTGTACTCGGCGCCGGATAGAAACTCTTGGATCAGAACCGGACGACCCGGGAGAACCTCACGGAGTTCCTCCATGTAATTGATCAGTTCTTCGGGTGTGTGCACCACCGCGTTTTGGGTGATTCCGATACTACTGTCGCCATAGTTCGGTTTGACAATGGCGGGGAAGATCGAAGGGATGGTCGCCGACTGATCCGTCGGGTTGAAATAGGTCTCGAGCGGAACTGGGATGTCCAGCGAGGCCGCGATCGCCCGCACCATCGATTTGTTATAGCAAAGCCCGAGGCAAGCCGGACCCGCGCCGGTATAAGGGATGTGGTACATCTCCAAAAGGGCGGGGACATGCAGCTCCATGAACGCGTCATTGTTGAAACCCTCGTCGCAGAGATTCATCACAAACTCGGGCTGTTTGTCTCGAATGATTTGCTGAAGGGTGGCGTGGCTGTTCAGGTACTCGAATTCGTAATCGCCGATCTCCTCCAAAGCCTGAGTCAGTTTATCGATGGTGGTGAAATCCTCTTCATTGAACTGACCGTTGCGTTTGACAGGATCGGGGATGGTTGGATCTCCCAACAACACGGTGAATTTTCTGAATTTCGGCGCCTGCTTCTTATCGGTTTTCACCTTCCGAGGCGCCCGGGCGGTCAGGAACATCCGGTTTTCCATCATCCCGAGGTCATGGTCGCGTGTCGAAAGACTGGAGAGGTTGCCATGATCGCGGATGTTCAAGAATCCGACTTCCTCCAGAAGATCGAAGATCTGTTGTTTGGAAAAGAGACGCTCGGCATAGAACTGGTCGGCGATCACTCCCCGCTCGGCATGGACGATGACCTCCCGTGAAATCAGGCGACGGCCATCTTCGGACAACGATCGCTCCCGGCAGACAAAATGGTTCTGATCGATCCATTCCCATGAACGCGGCTCGAAATGGGTCTTCATCCAATCCCCATCGGTCAGGTCCATCGCCAGGATGCCCCCCGATTTGAGAACACGCATCACCGACTTGAGGATCGAGATATCGTCTTTTTCGGCGTCGAAATATCCAAAGGAATTCCCGAGGATCGACACACAATGAAAGTTATCCGCGGGCAGGCGGAATTTTCGAGCATCGCCTTCGTGATAGGAGATCTTGAGGTTTTGAGACCGGGCCCGTTTTCGGGCCAATCGAATGAGGTACCTTGATCGGTCAAGGCCGGTGACATGGGTGTACCCCCTGTTGGCAAGTTCGAGACAGTGACGGCCTTGGCCGCAACAGAGGTCCAGGTACCGGTCGTTGGGTTCGAGACCCGTAGCCTCGATCAAAAAGTCGATGTCTTTCTGGGTGTTCAGATCGTTCTCGACCACATCCCCATCGGTCTTCAGGTAGAGCGAGCCGAACAGGCTGCGCCACCAGTCCGAGGGAAGATGTCTCTCCAAATCGGAGATAGGTCCTAGCGTTCGGTTGGGGAGCTGCGGGACATTATTCGTTTCTTTTTCATTGTGCGGTTCGGCTTTGTGATTACTGCTTGGGGGTTCTTTGATGAACTGAGTCACTTTTAAACAATGGCCTCCGGGCTTTCTGATGGATGCACTCTCGTGGTGGCGTGAGATTCCTGGGCATCCTCGGAGACAATCTCTTTAGCGGGTGACTTCCAGATGTTTCACGACCCTTTGTTGTCCTTTTCAGGTTGGACAATCGAGGGAGGGTCGCTCCCCCCGTTCCTTCCGGTGAGGGACAGAAAGAGATTGTATCTCAAGCAGACAGGGGGTCAAGATTTTTTTGCGCGGGTTGAAAAAAAATTCGGGTGACGGTTATCAAGACGAGGCGATACGCTCCCCCCAAGGACCTGTGATTGCCAGAGTCACACCCATGTTCTGGAGATTGACAAAGAAAGTGGACCCATCAGGTGAGAAGGTGGCTCCCGCGAATTCAGTGTCCGTCCGGGCGCGACCGAATTTGTAGATCTTTCCCTTGGGTGTGACTCCCACGAGGGTGTTGATTCCATCCCCATCCTCGCAAAGCACCAAATCGCCCCAGGGCGAAACGGTGAGGTTGTCGGATTTCTTGACCAAATTCCCATCGTTGGGCTCGATGAAGAGTTCAAGCCGGCCCGGAGATTGGTTTTCTTCGACAGTTCCCTCACTCGGACTGGGAATGTATTTCCAGACTTGCCCGAGCTCTGCCGCGCCTCCCGTGGTGCAGGCAAAATAAACCGCATCGTTGCCGTACCACATCCCTTCTCCGCGGGCGAAGATGGCAGCGCCTTTTTCGACCGCTCGGTGACGGAGGTCATCATGGGGGGATTCGACTTCATCGAGATCGATCCACACAACCTCGAGCGTTTCGCCAACAGGAACGGTCGGGTTTGGACGGTTTTCGGTTTCAGTCTCAAGATGATTTCTCGTATCGAGTCCTTTTCGGTCCCGGACTCCCAGGGCTTGGAGTTTCCCGCCTTCGGCGAGTGCTCCCGGTTGGTTGGGTAGATACCTGTAAATACACGAGTCGCCTACATCTTCAGTCTGATAGACCGCTCCACTATTCGGATCGACTGCAATCGCTTCGTGACGGAACCGGCCCATCGCCTTGAGGGGAGTCGGGTCGGCTAACTTCGGTTTGGGGGTGGCGGGAACCTCGAAATTGTATCCGTGATCCTTTTCAAGCACCTGACCGGCCAGAAGGGTGGTCTCTTCGCAGGTCACCCAACTGTTCCAGGGTGTCGGTCCCCCCGCGCAGTTTCGGAAAGTCCCGGTGAGACTGAGAAAATGCGATTCGAGTTCC
Source organism: Candidatus Omnitrophota bacterium (assembly GCA_029261095.1). Lineage (GTDB taxonomy): Bacteria > Hinthialibacterota > Hinthialibacteria > OLB16 > OLB16 > JACKFH01. The sequence continues at coordinate 3,790 of JAJDBZ010000089.1, forward strand.
TGTTTCTCGGTGTCGTAAACAAGTGTGGTGGTTCCACCAACTCCTGGGATCTGACCTTTACCGAAATCGTAAAAATGGTTGGTGGTGACTCGGCTGAGGTACTTCAGTTCGGGTCCATAAGGACCGTAATCCATGTGGTCGGTATTGAGTTCGTGGTTACGGACCAGGATTGTCTTCCGATTGGGTCCAGGGAACGCGGCCATTCCATCATGACCGAAGGGGACAAATAATTTGTCGTCCATGATCTCGCCCCCGCGGGAGAATTCGGTGTAAGCGAAACCCTTCGGTAGGTCGATTAGCCCATTTGGGTCCGGAATCAAATCGCCAAACCCGTATGGGATATCCGCTTCAGATGGAAGCGCATTGGCGTGTTGGGCGGCGAGTGATCGGAACCCGGCGAATCCAAGGGTGACCGCACCGGCTGTGCGGAGAAAGTAGCGTCTGGATCGATTCATTCTAAAATTGGACTTTCTTCAGGATTTTCGTTTGGGGGGCGGACCTTTGCATTCAACCACAGCAACACAGGAAAAGCGAGCGCCCATTCCAGACCGATCGCCATGAGGCTGCGCCAAATGGGGTTCGAAAGTTCCATCCCTCCCAGTTCTTGACCGCCCCAGTAGGCCAACGGTCCCCCTAAGAAACCGAACAGAGCGCCCAAGAAGTAACGCCCATTGAGCCAATCCAAGCATGAGTTGAGCGTCGCGGCCAGATTCACCCACATGAACGCCATCCATATCGGAGCGGGACCGCCCAAATGGGTTTGTTCGGGAAAACTGAAGATTCCGATGAGGACCAAGGCCGAGTCGAAGAGGTAACCGAGCAAGAGTGCGGATAAGAGGACCCAGGAAGCGCTTCGATCCTCTCTTTGCCACACCGAGTAACCGACCACCCAGAAGGTGATAAGGACTGGGCCCACCCAAGGATGCCCCGCCGCCGCCGGGAGGACACAAGCGAACCACCCCACTTGGAAGAGGATGAAGTTGAGGAGTTTAGGAGGCATTGAGATCTAACCGGGGTGGGGAGTCCCCAGAACCTCGCGGAAGATCGGATCCAAACCGCGCAGGAGAGCGCTGCCATCCCCGGAGTAACTGGAACCATGCATGATCGCGAGAGTTTTTGGGTTAAACTCGGCGAGTTCGCCCAGGAGTCGACCGGTGTTTTGAGTGTAGGGGACATAATCCATCAAGGGGCCGGCTTGTTGGGTGAGGATTGCCTCACGGGTGCGCTCCAGAATGACATCCGACTCGGTGATCGGTTCCACCCTCCCCGTCTGATGAAGGAGATCCGAACAGAATAGGGTCGCCGTGGTTTCTTCGAAAAGCGATCCCGCGTCCCAACCGTGTGGGAGATGGGGAGTCGGGTGGTAACGAAATCGGTGTTTTCCCGTCTCCAACACCTGCCCCGGTTCAAGAGCTCTTGGGGGTCGGTCCGAGAAATCAGTAATGTTGACCAAGCTCCCAACCAGACCGCACACCGGAACGGCATGAGGCGACGTTTCGAGCCATGCGTTCAGCGCTCCACACTCATCCACCTCAAAGTGGCTCCAGCTGATCCAACGCAGGGTGGCGGGATCGATAATCCTTGCCACCGCTTCCCGGATCTCAGGGAACATTTGTCGCATTCCTGTGTGATAAAGTAGGGGTTCCTCATCTCGAACAAGAAAATGGCTGAACTGCAAATCGAAGGCTTCGACATAGGCGGTGATTCGGAACAGATCGGGTGCGATCTCAGTGATTTCAGGCATGAACTCAGTCTCCTTTTGGTTTGAATCACCTCATCGAGGTGGCTCCTCTTAAGTAATACACCGAATAAAAGGTGTCCTCATCATGAACCGGATACCCGAGGTAGTGAGGCTTCTCCTCGATGTCCTTATACTCGAAATCCTCGGAGACCGACATCGCTTTCTGCTGGTCTTTCGTGAGTTCGGCGTAGAGGATGTGCAGCGCCATGTTTCCCTCGGAGTCGAAGGCTATCCCTTGGGGGTGCCCCCAATTGATGTATTCGCCATCGAGCGCGCAGGCTCCCAGATAGGTTTTTTCTTCGGTCTTCGGATCCCAAGCGAAGATGTCGATGGGGACTCCCCGGCCACCCGAACTCGCCCAATAGATGCGGCCATCCGGACCGAGATCGAAGGCTTGGACCCCGGCATGTTTCGGGTCGCCATCGACCCCGATATAGCAGAGGGGGCGGACATGGAACTTTTCGTCTTTGCGGTCATCGGTGTCCATCACAAAGAGCTGATCGGCGCAGTGACCGTAATAGGTGTTCGTGCCCGCCGGACCGCAACAGGAGGAATAACTGTGCCGGTATTTCAAACCCTCCTCCGGGACAATCTCCACATCTTTTAGACGAAACTCATCCGGATCCCAGACAGTCAAATAAGAGGTCCCCTCCGGGGTCGTTTCTCCGGGGTGATAGACACGGCCCGTCCCGGAATCGATGGGCATGTAACGGGAGGGGTGAGTGTGGGCAATGGCGCCCGCGTTCCAAACGCGACGGTTCTCCAAATCGTGGACGAGGAAGAAGACACCAGGGACCGAACATCCGTAGAGGTACCCTCGATCGGTGTCGACATCGAAACTGGTGATGCCCTCCTGCGGCCAACCCGGTCCGAGATCCTCCACTCGGTCCGTTTCCGGATCGTACGAGAAGAAATGGCAGGTGAATTGACTGCCGCGAAGACCTTCGGGTGCTTCGCCGATGTCGGCTCGGATCTGGTAGTGTTGCTCGTACCCCTGTTTCATCGCGCCGTAGATTTTCCCATCGGCGCCGAGGCGGAGTTTCGTGTGGATCTTACCGGGGATGCCTTGGCCGCGACCGTATTGGTAGGTTAATTTGTCGGACTCGAAGAGGGAGCGCCACTCGGCTGTCTCCGGGTCGAGCTGAGTCAGTTGGGCATTCTTCCCGTAATAGGCGGTTCCGATATAAACCTTCCCATCGCGGTCGATCTGGATTGCCGTGTAACCGGATCCCCCATGCATGCTGGAGGGGATGGGGTAAACTTCGACCTCGAGTTTCTTGTGACCTTCGAAACGATCTTCCTCAACCTGCTTGGGGCGGCCTTCCTGAGGATTTTTCTCGGCGAGGACACCGCTCTTCTCCCACTCTGTCGGTTCTCCTGGTATGAGGAGGTGAAGGTTGGCGACCCGATTCGCCTCCGCGATGACGATCGTTCCCTCCTTTGTGGCGACGACATCGCCGATCTGCCGGCGGTTGTTGAAGACCTGTAGGGCGGGGATGTCGACTTCAAAGGTTCCCGCTTCAAGATCGAGGCTCCAAATTCGCGGCATTCCCTCGAGCTCTCCACCGTTGACTCCATAGAGTCGACCATCGAGCGGAGAGACCGCCATGCCCATCACCTCGATGGCTCGGATCGGTTTCCCGAAATTTTTGATTTCGTCCGATTCGGGATCGTAGCGGATGATGTACCCATCGGAGGTTCCCATGAGGAGTTTTCCATCATGTTCGACTATGGCGTCGATCCGGTTCCAGTGTTGGCGACCCGGGACCGAGGAAATCCAAGCCACCTCGGTAAACCTTTTTTGCGGTTCTTCGATCTCTGGGTCATATTTCAGAATGCGACCGTTCCACCCCGAGGTGTAAATCACACCCGAATCGGTGACATGCATCGCCTTTGGAAGGAGACGGTTATTCCATTCCGCTTCGCCAGGAGATAGATCGGCGAGCTGTTTTTCGACCGTGATATAGGCGACACGATGATTCGACACATTGGAAACGGTTTCGCCGAAGGAGACAATCTGGGTCTCTCCACTCTCGATTTCGTAGATGAAGAACTGGCCCATCGGGGAAGTGACCCCATAGATCAGATTTCGTTTCGGGTCGATCGCGAGAGTGTGAATCCCCTGTCCGGGGACTGGATTTCCGAGATCCTCCAACTGGGGCGAGTCGTCCTCGATGCCGCTGACTCGATAGAGATGCCCCGTGTTATCGGACTCCTCAATGGGCAATAGGTTGACATCCCAAGGGTCGAAGGCGGGGTCGTTCTTCCGCTGTTTCAACCAGAGTTGATCTTTAGAGAGCATGGTGGCGACATAAAGGGTGTCGCCGTGTTGGGCGAAACCCTTCATCACTGTATTGGGGCCCTCGATGGTCGCGAGGTTCTTCACTTCCATCGACTCCGGGTCCATCCGGAAGACATGGCACTGGTCGCCGGAGGTCACTCCATAGACAGTGTTCCCGTCCGCGATGAGGGCATTGGTGGCACGCTCGTCGGCGGGAAACCCCTGGTCGCGGAGATTGAGGATTTGGTGATCGTTGTAGGTGAGCGTTTTGGCGAGGGATGGGGTGATGAGGGTGGCGATGATGAAGATGACGGAGATAATTCGATGCATGATCAATTCCTTTCGATGGTCTCGAATGACGCGAAGCCCGCGCAGGGTTGAAACCCAGCGCTAACCATACGAAGTCCCTTCGGGACTGGAACATCAGTCGGCGAAACCGACTTCGTAGGGTTAGCCCAGGAATTCATTCCTGGGCGGGATGGGCTGCTTCTCGGTGCTCGCACGGGATTTAAAATTCCCCTGCGAGCACCGTATGGATGTTTCATTGACTATTCAAATAAGCGGACAACGCCCGCAGATTCTTCGCAAAGGTTCGGACACTAATCCCACGGAACTCCGTTCGCGGTTTGTACTTCCATTCGGTGTGGTCCGGCATCGAGAGATCCTCTATCCAGGCGCCCTTTTCGTTCATCGAGTTAAGAATCGATTGGACCTCTTCACGACTCGTATTGATAGTGGGTTTATTCTTTTCCTTTTGATACTGCTCCATCGCTTCCTCGGGGTTAAGCGCGGACATCTCCTCGTACTTCTTTCGCAGCCCCTCGATATCGATCTTCCCCTGCATCCCGTAGTGACCCGGGAAGTTGCCGGCTTCGTAGTCGACCCAGTAACGGCCCTCCTCCATACTCTTCCCCTCACGGTGAGCATAGAGCGCCTTATTCGTTCCGAGTTCGACAAACTGCGGGTGGGTGTTGCCATCAATCGAATCTTCGGGAGAAAGCTTGGTGGTCTCCAGCCAGTCAATCGCGTCGGGGATGGGGCGTAGGAAACGACGGTCGCCGGTCATGCCATAGAATCGGTAGAGAGCATTGATGTTGTTCTGAGTGGAGGAGGTGGTCAGCCCTTTTGGTTCGTAGCTGCGCGCGCCTCCGGGTTCCAGGTCGCGTTCATGGGCTTGTGACCATCCGGCTTGAGGCTGCGGGTTCTGAGAGACGATATAAAAATACATCCCGCGCAATGCGGCCTTTTTGTATTCTTCATTCCCGAACTTGTGATAGGCCTTCCAGAGGAGCTGGATGTTCCCCTCGGTCACACTGTCGTTGAAGGTGTAATAAGCGGAATACCCATGGGGATGGGGGTACCGTTGCGGCCAACCTCCGAGCGGGTATTGCGACTCCAACACAAAGTCGAGCGCTTTCATGAGCGGGGGTTTGTACCGAGGATCGAGAGTCTCCCAATAAACATCCATCAAGAACTCCGCCGCCCCGGCGGTGACATCGTCATCGAAGGTGGAGTTGTCGTACCAATGATAAAACTCCTCCCACCCCCAGGCTTTCGATCCGATCTCTTCGTACCACTGCTCAATCCCGGTCGGATCGAAATCGTGGAAATAGTGCCACCCACCCTCCGGGCGCTGCGCGGCGACGATAGCGTTGGCCACTTTCATAAGAGCTTTGCGGAAAAAGGGATCGCCGGTTTCTCGGTAAACATCGAGGAGGGCTTTACCGACTGTGGTCGTGCCTGTGTCCTGAATCCAGATCATCGAATCGCGGGCGGGGACTTCCCCCCAACTTCGGGAGAGGTCTTCCGTGTACATCGAGACGAAGCCGCCGTGGGTGGAGACTTCATCGAGCATATAAGCGGTCGACCTCTTCATGGCGGAGAGGACTTCCTCCTGGGAGGGTTGCGCGATGGCCATGGGTTGGAGAAAAAAACTCAATCCCAACAATACAATCGAAAGGGACAGAGTCCGTTTCAACGGACTTCGCTTTGTGTAGCCATGGGATTGATCCCGTGGCGAGGTGGATCGGTTCCACCCACCTCGATGAGACCGATCCACTTTCCGGCATCGAGCAGGGTCCGCCACGGAATCAATTCCGTGGCTACGCAGAGAGCCGTCTGTTGAAACAGACTCTCTTCTCCCATCCGAACGGTGCGTTGGGATCGAATTGGACTCTCTCATCAGATTCCTCCTGAAGTCGGAATGACACGCTCACTCACCGCCCAGGAATGAATTCCTGCGCGGTCTAGGATTTGGCCTTTCACTCCGGAAAGAAACTCGCGGTGAAAGAGTTGTTCGCTTCCAAAATCTCATCGACCTCGTTGTTCGGGTCCAACCGCACCGTGAGTTTCTTTCCGGGTTGGATTTTTTCGAAACGGATTTTTCCGCTCCTCGCGATGAAATCGGAACTCGGAGACTCGATCTCCGGGACTTTCGCTTCGGCAACTTTTCGGTCATCGACTTCCACGATGAGAGAGGTCTCTCTCGAAGGAGCCCCACCGACATTGTGGACTGTCACTGTCATCTCGCCATTCGAGGTCAGCCGGACATCCTTCTTGCCGATGGCTAGATCGGGAAGAATTTTTTCGCGTTCGATCGCCTTTTCTCGAGTGACGACGAGATTGCAAGGAACTCGAGGGGGGACTCGAATCTCGAATTGGGAAAATCGAAAGAGTTCAACCTCGGAGGGAATTTCTGCAAGCGACGGGTCAATACCCTCGAGCCGTATTGAATAGATCCCCGGTTCGAGTCTCCACACACGGGCGATTGTCTTGAGAGGGGTTTCGCTGAAATTGTAAAGGCGAACCCGCAGTTCTTTCCCATCGGCGTACTCGACCAACCGGGCCAGGTCTTCAATCCGTTCCTCGCCGCTCCAACTGACCGCGATCGAATGGGGATCGTTGCCGACTCGCCCCTGAAGCGAACCGCCCAGCGCGGCCGCGACCAGTTCGTAGCGCCCGATCCCCTCGCCTTGGCCGTCTGTGTGGATCATCGATTGGGTGAAATCGAATTCGGTGATCGAGTCGCATCGGAGCACGCTATCCCGCATCCGGCGGGTCAGTCCCTCCACATCGGTGAGTTCATAAGGCGCGAGGTCGGGGGTCTTTCCGAAATACCAGTTGAGGTGAGTGTTCGAGTACCGGAGGATTTCGGATTCCATCTGTTCGACTAGAGTGATGTCATCACGAGTGCGATCCTCGGGGTTTCCCGTGATCGGAGGCCGCCCCTCTTTCTCCAGTCGCGCGTTCGTTTCATTGACGCGCTTCAGATACTGCTCGGAGGTTTTCAGTTCACGTTCGATGACATGCGGCTCGCCTAATCCGAGCGCGAGCATGATCCCCCGCGAGGAGATAAAATCGGTGATGTGCAATGGATCGATCGGCCAGATGTCGCAGTAGCCATTCGCGAAAATCCCCGCCTCATCGAGACCGTCATAGAAACCAAGCCAGGCTTTTCGGGTGAGTTCATCCCCGAGGAGCGGCATCGAAGGGAAACCGAGCGGAATAAATGGGTCGTCGTTCCAACCGCCCCAGAATTGGCCATCCGCGCGTTGGTGGTTCGCGATCCACTCGGTGACCCGCTTGTTGATCCGGATGAGTTCTCGCTCCCAAATCGCCCAGTTGGGAGCGTTTTCGGGGGCTGTCGGCATGATGGGGCGCTTTGTCTGTTCGGGGAGAACCCAGGCGCGACGACCGCGGTTGAAGACCATCTCGTTATAGATGTTGGCCAACTCGTGATCGGGATCGTGACGCAGCGCGGCGAGGATCGGGTAGGCCATGTCGTAGGGGCCGCCGAGTTGGCTCCAATCGGTGAGGCTTACCTTCTCTCCGGTCTTGGTCCAGGGACGGTAGTTGTATTCTTTCGAGAACTGGAGACTCGCCGCGCGGAGTTGGTGTTCGACATAATCCTGGTTCGACTGGCTCGGGGTTTCGGACCGAACCGCGATGATCGAGGTCGGCGATTCGCTGTTTCCAATAAGCAGTTCGGCGCCGTTCATCGATTGAAACTCGACCCACAGGCGGTCTTCGGCGGCAAGCATCAGATCGGCGATGTCGAAATCGAGGCGGATCGGTTGTGGCTCCAGAGTCGACGAATACTTTGCGGCGAAACAGACCTGCGCCCAGATCCTCGACGGGTTTTTTGGATCGCGAAAACGGACCCAATAGACATCGTCCAATTCCTTCGGCTGGACTGCGAGATTGAGTCGGACCCGGTCGATGGCAAGATCCGGTTCGAGTCCGGGGCTCATCAACTGAACCGCCGACATCGGTTCGAGCGCGACAGTCGTTTCCTGTCCGGAGGGTTCGCTGCCGGAAACGACAACGGTCCTCCGGCGCTTCGAATAGATCTTTTGCAATGCGGTTCCATAACGGGGGATCGAACCCGAGGGAACCTCCTCAGTGAGAAACCATTCAAGAGAACGCAGCGGTGTATCGGTACCTCCGGTCGCCTCATGGATGTTCCAGAGAGCCATCTCTTGAATGCGTGTCTCTCCGGTCAGGGGCAGATGCGCGCTCCCCTCCAAGCCGGGTGGGGAACCATAACCTTTCACCAGTGGGATTCGCAGTTTTTGGGCATCCCCAGGGATATCGATTTTCGAGGAGTAATAAAACGGTTTGTAGTCGCCGGTGTTCGCCAGGATTTGTGCCTGCTCGTTTTCGGACCGGAGTTCGACCTCATCGAGCACTCCCTCGAAGAAGGCGTAGTTGGGGCGATCTCCCTCAGCGAGTTCCAGGTCGATCGTGGTCCCTTTGAAATCGACATCGCCGAGGATGAAAGTGAACAGTCGGTAGGGGTGGGGCCAAGCGAGTTCGTATCGGCCATCCATCGCCCACCAAGCGGAGATCGCTTGATCGTGGCAATCCTCCGGGAGGATTTGTTCGAGTTCCAGGACAGCGTTTTCTTTCACATAAAGCAACGGCAAATCGATCTGGTCGAAGTCCGCATAGGCGCGGGCCAACCTCCGCACAGCTCCCTCATCATAGGGGGCAAAGGTTTCCGCGCCCTCCACGGTGTTGGTCTCATAGAGCGATCGGATTTGGGAATCCTCCAGGGGACCATCGAAGAAGGCGATTTCATCGTAGTGGGATTCGAGGAGGAACGGGCTGAACAACCCGGGCTGCCCGGTCTGCCACCAGGCATCCTCGCCCCACGTCGATCCAACCAGATCGCCATTGTGGTAGAGCTTGATTCCGAAGGCCCGATCCCAAACGGCGGCGATGTGTTGCCATTCGCCTGCCTTCCAAACCGAGTTGTCGGATTTCACTCGGTGGTACTTGTACTGCACATCCCGGATGAAAGCGTGAAGGTGTCCGGCATCGTCGACCTCGACATTAAAAAGATCGCGCTCGGCGCGGCCCCACCCGATGTGCCCCTGCATGAAGACGACGCCCGGGTATAGTTCGTCTTTCTTCACCCAAAACGCGAGTGTCCCGGAGTCCCCATGGAAGGCGCCCGATCCCCAGAAGTGCGGTTTCGTGTGCCACTCCCCCCACATGGTCGAGACAATCAGATCGCAATCCAGCCCCGACTCATTCCAGGTCCCATGCGAGATCGGCCCGCCATCTTCGATGTGCAGACCTTTTCCGAATTTCCCTTCAGCAAGGTGAAGGTGGCGCTTATCAAGTCCTTCTTTCCCCATCGGATGGTATTGCTCGAACTGGGAGACAAAATCTTGGAGGAGTTCGGATTCCGATTCGAAACCGAGACGGAGGGACTGGGCATGGGTGGGGGCCGCGAGAAGCAATGTGGCGCAAAATACTAATACAAATTGTTTCATCGAATCCTCCGCCTTCC
>JAJDBZ010000090.1 GCA_029261095.1 Candidatus Omnitrophota bacterium
TAGTTCCAAGCGCCGGTGTCATAGTTCCGATGATAGGAGCCCTGGCTCATGAGCATGTCGCCGATCATCCCATCGGTGATCGCTTTGTGTGCCCGCCACCAGTTGTCGTTGGAAGTGGTCTGGCTGCCGACCTGAAGAACGCCGCCGGTATCATGAACAGTCTTACGAAGCTCAAGCGCCTCGGCGATGGTGTGAGTCATCGGTTTCTCGAGGTAGACATCCTTTCCCTTCTTGAGCGCTTCGATGGCGATGTGGGCATGATTCTGATCGGGCGTGGCGATGACGACCGCGTCGACATCCGAGCGGTCGAGGATGTCGCCATGAAACTCGTAGGGTTTCGCGCCTGTTTTCTCGGCGGCGGCGTTACGTCGTTTGGCGTAGACATCGCACACGGCAACAATCTCGACCTGAGCGTCATCCTTGTTCGTGCGACGAATCATATCGCGGAGGATCGAATTGCCGCGCCCTCCGATTCCGATGTGGGCGACATTGATCTTGCTATTGGCGGCGGTCTGCGCGACCGCTTTGTGTGCTCCTCCTAATGCGAGTGCGCCAAGTGCAACTCCGCTCGAGGTGGTCTTCACAAAATTTCTTCGTGTGATTCCTTGATTCTCTTCCGACATGGTTGTTGCCTCCTTTTTGGGGTTCCGGGTCGATTTCATTCACGCAAGGTATGAATCACCTGGAGCCCGGCAAGTGAGTTGAGGGGCTACGCAGGTGTCCTCCGGCGTGAAGAATATGGTATCATCGCCGATATGGCAACTTCAAAACCGGTATCCGCAATTCTACTGATGTCCTGCCCCGATCGGAAAGGCTTGGTGGCTAATGTCGCCCAATTCCTCCATGAACGAGGCGCCAACATTACCCACGCCGATCATCATGTGGACCGTGAGGCGGGAATCTTTTTCATGCGGGTTGAATGGGAAGTCCAGGGGTTCTCGCTATCCCCAGAAGAGACCCGCACCGAGTTTGGCGAGCTGGTGGATTCCTTTAATATGGAATGGCGATTGCACTATTCCAATCAAGTCCAGAGAGTGGCGTTGTTTTCCTCAAAGGACGACCATTGCCTGCTTGATCTGTTGTGGCGGTATCGGGCAGGAGAGTTCCCCTATGCCCAAATGCCGATACTCATCTCGAACCACCTCGACCACAGCCACATCGCCAAAGAGTATGGTATGGATTTCCGTCATTTTCCGATGACCCAGGAGACCAAGCAGTCACAGGAAAAGAAGGAGATCGTGCTCCTCAAGGATCATGAAATCGATTTGGTTGTTCTGGCTCGCTATATGCAGATCATCACTCCAAAATTTGTCGAAGCTTTCCCCCGCCAGATCATTAACATCCATCACTCCTTCCTCCCTGCGTTCATCGGCGCCAACCCCTACCGCAAAGCCTACGAACGCGGTGTCAAACTCGTAGGGGCAACCAGCCACTATGTCACCGAGGATTTGGATGAGGGGCCAATCATCGCCCAGGATGTGACAGCAGTAAGCCACCGCGACACCTTGGAGGACCTCATCCGCAAGGGGCGCGACTTGGAGAAGCAGGTTCTCGCCCGAGCGGTTCGAGCACATCTGACTCATAATGTGTTGTCATACGCGAATAAGACTGTGGTGTTTGGGTGAACCCGAACGGATAACCTAGCCTCCAGTGCTGTACTTATTGTTGCTGACTCGATCCAAAGCAATATGGTAACCTGGATACACTATGAAAAGGATCTTGTGGATTGCCCTTGTCCTCTCCCTTTCAAGAATGCCTATACAGGCAATTGATCCCCCCTTTTCACAGGACGACCGCTGGATCAAATCGATGGAAGAAGCCGAACTGGCGCAAGCAGTAAGTGGTCGACCCCTCTTAGTCGTGTTCTGGTCGAATCCGAACCGCGATACTGAAAGGTTGGAGAATGACCTGAAACGCTGGAAGGGGATTCCCGAAGTCCTCGTTTCCTATGTGACTGTCGTTTTAAAGGTGGAGGAAAACCGAAAGTTGGCATCAGCCTGCCAGATCTTCAGCGTTCCCTCCTTTGCTCTGATCGGTAACTCGGATCGCCCCGAGATCTCTGAGAGGGTCACCGGGATTTTAGAAAACACCGAGAACCGTGAAGAGGTCCTCCGTTTTTTACAGACAGGGGCATTCATGGACACACTCGATCCGGGCGCTCTGCTAGCCGAGGCGGCGCAAGTAAAATCAGTCACCCAACTCCTACATCAAGCGGAATTGGATCTTGATCTCCGCAAATATGACGAAGTCTTCGAAGCCCTGGAAAACGCGGTTCGACTGCTTCCTTCTGGAACCTCAGAACTCCACCTCAAAGTCCACCTCAATCTTGCGGACCTCAATTACAGAGCGGGAAAGTTCGAGGAAGCGATCGACTCCTATCGAATGGCCCTCGAGTCGCTTCCCGATGGTCAACAATTGAAAGTGGCATTGCACATCTTTTCAAGGTTGGCTCTCCTCCTGAACGACCAGGGGAACAACGAGGAAGCAAGGAATTTCTTGGATCGAGAATTGGAACTCGAATCGGACCCCGAGAGATTGTCGGGAATCGAAGAGAAACAAAAAGCGTTCGCCGCGGGTCTCTATGTCTTAGCGGGACAGGGTTACCCAGGGGTTGGATTGGAGCCCCCGGAGGTTGCGGGAGTCGGAGTTGAGGGTTCTACGGGTGAATCCGAAGAACCCTTCGAAGATAAAATAAAAAAGGTTCAAACAGATTTGGACTTCTTGGAAAGTGTCCTCAAAAAGGTCTTTGACACAGAGGGATCTTTCCCGGATTTTCTAGATGAAATTCCAGACCTCCAACCGGCGGATGAAAAGATCCCAATCGATCCCTTCTCGCGATTCGATCTCTCTTATCAATACCTCCACCTGCAAAATCCCGAAGACTACATTCTCTACTCAGTCGGACCTGATGGCGAGGATCAATATGGAGAAAAGATTTTTGTGAACGAGGCAGGCGATTCAGGTCCGGGAGACATCGTTCGGAGGCATGCGGATTAGACGGAGATCCATAATCAAATGGAATTATTGGATGTCGAGGAACTTTCTGAAAAGCGCTTTCAGATATCCATTGACGATAGTCTAGGTTGGGAAACTAAAACCAATTCTGAATAACACTTCCTCCGCATTGGTGGGATTGGGTGGTTTGGAAAAACTTGGATCGAATCCTAACTTACTGAAGATGCTATAGTTGCGTTTCCGTATGGACGTGGGTTCGATTCCTGCTAATGAAGGAGAACAAGGATAGCTGTATCTAAGACAACCGTGTCACCTTTGTGTGCGGCAAAAATGTGCCGCGTTCTTGAATTCCTTTGTGTGGAAAAGGTTGAAGATGAGAAGAAGTACGGGTCGTAAGAAGTTTTTCATGTCCTTGATGGGGCTATCGAGTCTTCTGATTCTTGCCTCCAACTACATCGATTTCTCAGAAACCAATCCTCGGGAAAGCCGGTACTCGATTCTCGACCTCGGCGTGGGTCTCTATCCGAATAAGATCAACGATTCAGGAACCGTTGTCGGAATCATGGTGGGTAACAGAATGGGGACAGAGGCTTTTGTCTGGAGGGAAGAGACAGGCAAAAGCGCACTCACTCCCGAATCCGATTCTCTCAGTTTCGCCAATGACATCAGCGAGACGGGGTTAGTGGTTGGACACATTGGAAAAAAAGACGGTGAATCGCGGGCCTACTCATGGATGAGCCTCAACACAGAGTTTGATTTCACTCCCTTCGATAGCGGTCAGAGCGTTGCTTATGCGGTGAACTCGTATGGTCACATGGCGGGGCAATTTGGTGAGAGCGCGCATTCGAATTACGAGGCCTTCCGTTATGATCCCGAAGACGGGATACGGTCCCTGGGAACGCTTGGGGGCAACTTGAGCCAGGCGTCCGGTCTTAACGATTCCGGGGAAGTGGTCGGTTGGTCGGTGACAAAAGATCGGAATACCCGCGCCTTTCGGTGGAATGAGGAGCACGGTATGGTCGATCTCGGTACATTGGGCGGCAACCGGAGTTTGGCGAACGCGATTAACAGAGATGGAACCATTGTGGGCCAATCCGAAACCGCTGAAGGAAAAACCCAAGCGGCGTTGTTTGAAGAAAACGAGGTTAGGCGGCTCCCCTCGCTTGGCGGGACTTGGAGCTTGGCATCGGACATCAACGAAGTTGGAGTCATTGTCGGGCAGGCGGAAGCGCCTCGTACCGCACTCCCCGCCTTCGCCCAGAGAGCGTTCGAAATCGGATCACGTTTTATCTTATCGGGTTTCCCACGAGACAAAGCGCTCGCGATCGTTTGGGAAGGGAACACGCCGAACGATCTCAATCAGCTCATTCCCAAAGAGGCTGGCTGGGATTCGCTCTCGGCGGCGACAGGCCTGAATGATAAGGGACAGATCGTAGGATTTGGAAGAAAAAATGGTCACATACACGGTTTCTTATTGACGCCTTCGGAATATGAGAAAACCGAGGATACTTTAGTCGTATCGATCAACACAGATTTCCTCTCAGCCAATTGAGTGGAATTTCCTGCAAGCGGAGTGGAGACTCGAGTCTCTCCAATCATCTCGCCGACTCCGTGGCGGGAGGTGCGAGGTTCCAGCCTCGACTCCGCTTCCCTTTTACTGTGCACAGTGAGAGGAAATGAATGTCTCCGTTACTTCAAACGGATCCCCGAATAGGAAATGATTCTGGGAGGAATGTAACAATCGAGCCGATCGCTTTCTGAAAAGGCAAAGACAGGCCCACCCCCAGGAATAAATATTTTTCCGCTTAAAGGAATCGCGATCATTCCATGCCGGGGAAAGGGCATCAGGGAAACAAGCCGCCACTTATCGGTGACGGGATCGTATTCCTCCACTTCCGGATGAACTCCGTCGGGATAGGCCGCCTCACGTTGGCGTTCTCCGCCAAAAAGATACGCGCGACCTCCAATCGCCGCCCCCGCAAGACCTCCACGAGGGGTGGGAATGGGGGCCAAAGGATCCCACTTTCGCTTTAGAGGGTCGTACACCTCGGTCACCTCTACAAAGGCGTTCGCGAACAGGACCCTTCCTCCGAACAGGTAGATCTTTCCATCCATTGTCACCGAGACATGCGATTCTCTGTCGGATCGAAGGGCGGGTAAGTCTTCCCATTCGTTGGTGTCTGGATCGTAACAAGAGAAATCTTTTCCGCGAGTGGCGGGGGGAAACCCTCCCGAGCAGTAAATCTTACCTCCGAGGACGGAGATACCGAAAGCGCCACGCGGGTCCGGGAGTGGTTCTCTGGGGGACCATGTGTCACTTCCCGGATCGTATTCGAATACCGCATCGGAGGGGACGAAATTACGATCGAGTCCGCCAATACCGAATAGCCGCCCACCTGCTTGGGCCAGTCCGACATGTGTCAATTCAGTTGTCCCGGGATAGGGCGAAAGAATCTCCCATTCGTTGGATACGGGGTCGTACCGTTGCACTGTACTTGTGGCTTCGCTGGGACCGATGAAACCGCCCACCACATAAATCTTTCCATCGAGCTCCCCCGCCCAGGCCTCCAGGACCGGGACCGGCATATCGGCTTTGATTTCCCAAGATCCAAGATCTTGTGCCAGCCCGAGGGATGGAGTCATCGAAAGAATGAATAGGAAGATCCACTCAAACGGGGAAAGCCCTCGGGTGGTATTTGCGCCGACAAGCATTCTCGTCATGGTCGATCAATGATAGCAAAACAGACTCTTGGTGCGTACTACAATTTTTGTGGCATCATGGAAAGGACAAAAGAGTCAGAGGCCAAGTTACCGATGGAGATTGCTCTGTTTTCCTTCGATCACAGACAAGAGTTCTTTTCGATCGATTAAAGCGTGGTCGCCTGGGATGGAATACTTCAGCGAACAGAGACCCGCGCCATACAACAGGCCCAGGTCGATATCCTTTTCGATCAAGCCAGCGAGGAAGCCCGCCGCGAACGCATCCCCTGTCCCAATCCGATCGACCTCTTTGACCGGGAATCGGTCGAATGAAATCTCATGGAATGCGCCGCTCGATTCCCGGACCAGCGCGCCCTCGCTCCCGCAAGTCACCAATACCCTGGGGATGCCAAACTCCTCCTGTAAACCCCGCGCCTGATCCTTGCCGGTTCCCGCGAGGCCGAACACTCTTTGAAGGTCCTCGGAACTAGAGATAAAGAGATCGACTTTGGGAAGGATCAAAGCAAGAGTCTTCCGACACTTCGAGGGGGACCAGAGTTTCGCCCGGTAGTTGAGATCCAGGGAAACTTGTGTCTTCCCCTTGTGGGCCTCATCGATCCCAACCTGGACCGTCTCCAAACAAGACCTGCTTAGGGCGGCGGTGATTCCTGTGGTGTGAAACCACTCAGCCGAGCGGACATAGTCCCAGTCGACTTCTTCCGGCTTCAGGGTCGATGCGGCACTTCTCTCCCGATCGTAGATGACCTGTGTGGCGCGTGGCTTACTCCCGAACTCGATGTAAAAGGAACCCACGCGGCCCTTCTCTGTCCAGATGATCCGGCTGGTGTCGACCGAGTTGCTTCTGATTTCACGCTCGATCTTCTCCCCCAGGGGATTCCTGACCAACTTGCTGATCCACCCTGTCCTGAGTCCGACACGAGCCGCGGCAACGGCGACATTCGATTCGGCCCCCGCGATCGAAAACCCCAGGTCGCGGGATTGTTCGAGTCGCTCGAACCCGCGTGTGAAATGCCGGATCATCGTTTCGCCGAGTGAAACGAGATCGAGTTTTTTTTCGGTAGTCTTCCTGGATCTCATCTATTTGGAGCTCCCTTCCGGAACGATGTCGAGGTCGACCTGCTTGATCACCGCAGGGTAGTCCATGCCGTTGGTGATTTCGATTCGGTTCGTCCCCGATTTCAGTGCACGGAAATCAATGGCGAGTTTTCCGGTGTGATCGATCCTCCCGATCGGATCGCCGCTCAGGGTGACAGGGAGGTAAACCGGGTTGTCGGAGGTCGATTCATACACAACGGAAAGAGAGACATCGGAGGGCAACGGCTTCGGTCCAATCGGAATCTCAAACTCCGCCGACTCTTTCTTCCCGATCGTTTTCGGGAGCGGTGCGGGGATCGGTTTGCCTGGAATCGCGATGTCGGTGAAAGTGACGGTGTAGGTTCGCGGTCTCTTCAGCAGGGCTTCTTCTCGATCGAGTTCGTTTAGCAGGTGTTGGTGGTTTGCGGGAATCTCAAAGTAATTGAAGAGATAAATCCCCTCGGAGCCTCTTCCGAGCATGGCGAGCGCCGCCCCTCGGCGACGGTCCAGCGTGTTTTCGACAGTCGGTCCGCCGGGGTGGGGTTGGACTCTCGCCTCCAGTCCGGCGGTCACTCTCACTCCCGTCCCTTCCAATTCTTCGATCCATTCCTCCACGGGAATATTGAAGTCGGTGGTGGCCCAGAAGGGAGCGACAATGAGGTGATCGATGATCCCGCGCTTGGCCCATTCGACCGCGTCGAGACCGATCCCATAGGCGACTTCGGGACGAGCCGAAACGCGCGGAACGAGAAGGATCGGGTGTCCCCATTTCTTTTCCGCATCTCGAACAACCTTCCGCACTTCCCCCATCCATTCGGTCAGGGTGTCGCGATGGAGTTCCTCTTCCCCCTCCTTGAGGTGGAGCGGAAACCGATTCCAATCGAGTTCAAGACCATCCATGTCATAGCGGGAACAAACCTCTTTGATGAGCGCCATCGCGTGGTCGCGCACCTCAGGCCGACCGTAATCGAGACAGATGTCGGTCCAGGCGCTGATGGGTCCAGGCTTCCGTTTGAACTCGGGATGCTCCCTAAGGAACCGGCTGTGTAAGGGGGATTTCGCTAAAGGGGCATCGTGCGCGTCATTCATTCGAATGCTGATCCAAGGGCTGATCCCTTGCTTCCGGCAGCGCTCGATCAGGTAAGCATTGGTATCGATCCCTTCGGCGGTCATCTTCTGGAGGTTGTGCGCCCACCTTCGGAGGGTCTCGCGCGATCCCAGTTCGACATCCCCGAAGAAGGGTTGATCATTGCCCAACTCCGGATCGAAACCCTCTCCATAAACCGACCAGGCCTCGCTCGGGTAATTCGCGTTCTTGGCGCAACAACAGATGAGGTAAGTGGTCACATGAGTCCCGGCGAGATCATCCACAAGTTTATCAAGAGTCTCAGTAGTCATCTCCCCGGGCGGATCGATCATAAACCGGTTGCTGTCATCTTCGTTGTACAGGATGCCAGTGATGGGAAGGGGCTCTTTATTCCTTTGTGGAGCGGGCACGATTTCGATTTCACGGGAGGCAGAGTAGACGCGTTCACTCCTATTTACAGATTTGGAGATCTTCTTGGTGATGACTTTCCGAGTGGGCATCCATTCGGTATGGATAATGTAGCGGCCAGGGTCGAGGACCGTAAAATCGATATCGTGAAAAACCTGGCCGAGTTGATCCTCCGACATTGGAAAATCAAGAACATGTGAGCCATCTTCACCTGCGATCCAGACACGCATGTTCCCGTTTGGACCGACATGCTGCCAAACTCGGACTTCTATTTGACCGGAAAGGTTTTGAGAGAATTCTACCTGCTCTCGGTCCCCATTGATTTCGATTGTGATGGGAGGGTCAAAGTCGCGAGCCGAATAGGAATTGTCCCCACCAGTTAGGATCGCGACTGCTGTCAAGAGTCGAAAAAGAAAAGCGAGACGTGGAATTGATCTATTCATCGTTTCTCCAGTGTCTATTTTCTAGCCTGAGAAGGTTAAGGCAGGAGAGGAGGGAAAGAAACGGTTATGGAAATCGAGGGAAATGTGGCGCATATCTGCAAGTTGTCACGCGCGGAGGACACAATCACACAGCCCGTCCTCAAGTTCGGTGGAACTCCTGTGTTTTATGAGGAAACCGATTCGCCTAAATGCTCCCAATGTGGGCAGCGAATGGACCTCATTGGGCAGATAACGCTCAAGGATCCGCAACGCTTATCGGAAAAGTTTGACATGGCCTATGTTTTCATGTGCCTGGGCAAGTTTGATGAAAGAGGAGGGTTATTGTGCGAAACCTATTCAGCATTTTCCGGCGCTAACGCGGTCCTTCTACAGAGAAAATCGGGGCATTTGTTCATTCCTAAAGAAACCGCAAATTACCCTGACTATATTGTCGATTTGACTCCAGAAATCGAACCCGACATCGATGTCGAAGACCTTAGTTTGGACGAAGAATTAGTTGAATCTGTTTCAGAAGAAACGAAAATTGGAGGAACTCCCCTTTGGTTACAAACAAACGAGACTCCGCTTTGTGTGAATTGCGTGGAACCGATGAGATTCATCGCGCAGATTAATCCCGAACTGGATGGGCCATACCTTGCAAGGCATACAAAGGAACAGCGAGATTCTATGAATCATCTGAAGTTTGGGATGGGGTACGTTTTCATTTGCCAGGACGAATGCCATTCGGAAAGCGCGGCCTTTCTTTGGCAATGCGACTAAAGGTCGACCTCACCCCACCTTCGCGCCCGCTCCGATCTCATCCCCCTCCACGGTCACCAACCGCAGCTTCTTCCCCTTCTTCGCTGCTAGCAGCATCCCGTTCGATTCGATGCCTCGGATCTTGGCCGGTTTGA
>JAJDBZ010000010.1 GCA_029261095.1 Candidatus Omnitrophota bacterium
ACCCCCGACCATCGCCCAGTTCGCTATGAGGAATGGGAGAAGGAGGACGATGAATGGGTGATGGAGGAGTGGCTATCCTTCCTTTTTGATCAGAATGAGGTGCGACGCTTCAAACATGAGAAACTTCGAAATGCTCTGGCCATTCAACCGAACTATTTCGATCCAGTCACTGCGGGGTATCGCCTCCGAGCTCACCGCATGAAACCTGGAGATTTCATTGAGTGCACGGTGACACAAGGCAAATATATCTATCGAGTGACCGCGACAGTGGAAAAGGGCGAGACTTTGGAAACGATCCTCGGATTTAAAGAAACCTTGGTGATCGCTCCAAAGATCTATTGGAAGGGGAGGTTGGTGGGCAAAAGAGATTTTAGGTTATGGCTCACCGACGATGCGAAACAGATCCCGGTGAAAGCCTTCGCGGATGTCGAATACGGCAGTTTTACCGGGACACTAGTGAAGTACGATGAAAAAGGAGTTGATTGACCTTACAGGTCTTATTCCTTTTCGGGGAAGAAGGGGAAGAGTCGACGTACTTCCTCTTCGTTGGGTTGACGCCCGTATTCACAGATTTCGAATGCTTCAGCGTATTGAATCGTAGCGGCTACATCCTCTCCGTATCGCGCGCTGAGCTGATCTCGGTAAGTCTCAGCAGCCCGCATCACATACGGTTTGAATCTATCCTTCACAAATTGCTTGGCACCTTCAGAGTCCTTGGGTACCTCCTTGAGGTACTTGCCGATCCAAGGAAGCCACTCGGCGAACTGCGATTCGATGACACTGAGGGCTTCCAGTTTCTTCTCGATGACATCGTCGATCGAGACCACTATATCCGCCTGAAAAGGGTTGGGTTTCTGAAAGTGATCCCACATGTAGAGGTAAACAGGATTCTCTTCCAGATAGGGTGTATCAGGACAGATGAAGGGGACTGCAACCATATAGGCGCCATCCTGCACGAGGATGCTGGTATAACGATGATCCGGATGGTAATCGTTAGGGCGGTGTGTGATCACAATATCCGCCTTCCAATCTCGGATCAGTCGAATCAATTCTTTCCTGATCTCAAGTGTTGGCATCAACTCTCCATCATGGTGATCCAACACCTCGGTTTCGATCCCAAGGATTCGTGCCGCCTCTTTCACTTCGGCCGCACGACGGTTGGCCAGTGGTCCCCCTGCACTTTCGTAGTGGCCGATGTCACCGTTGGTGACTGAAACGAATTTGACTTTGTGACCCGCCTCGACCCACTTCGCGGCAACACCGCTCGCTTTGATCTCACAATCATCGGGATGAGCTCCGATGACCATGATGTGAATCGCTTCTCCTAGTTCATTTTTATCTGCAGCCATTGTAATCTCCAGTTGGAAAAGGAGTATCCCGCCTACTAGTAATAGATTTGTCCAAGATTTCAGTTTAGGGATAACTCGTCGCATAGTCGAACTCCTTTTGAATCTCTCATTACGGATCTTCGTTCTTGGTCACCCACCCGAATAATCGGGATTGATGACCGGAATCTGTGCGTTGACATGATCTCGCCATTCCTGCAATTCTTCGAGTAGTTCGACTCTCTTTTTGGGTTCCGACTGAGAGAGGTCTGTCTCCTCAGAGGGGTCCGCCGAGAGATGAAAAAGCTCTGTCCGGGAACCCTCGAAATGTTCAACCAGCTTCCAATCTCCCTTCCTGATCGCCGAGACCGGAGTTGTTTTAGGGAAAAAGTAATAGTGCGGGTAGTGGAAATGAAGAGCACGCTCCTTAATAGAGGACTCCGGGTTTGCAAACAGAGAAGATAGATCGACTCCATCGATGTCCGGAATCTGATCGACGCCGTCTCTCACATTGGCCAAGGTCAGGAGTGTCGGGAAAAAATCGATGGTGCTGACCGGTGCGGTGCACACTTTTCCATTGGGGGTGACCCCAGGAACTCGGGTGATCAACGGAATTCGGATCCCTCCTTCATAGGCCGACCCCTTCCCCGACCTGAGGGGAGCATTGGTGGTGACCACACCTGTTTTGCGATAGTTGTTGATATATCCCCCATTGTCCGATGCGAAGAGAACAGCGGTCTCTCCGTCCATCCCAAGTTGACCGATCTTATCTAGAATCCGTCCCACATTCTTGTCGAGGCTCGCGACCATCGCCGCGTAAGTGGGGTTTTGGTGTTTGAACTCGGGCTTAAGTTTCTTTCGAAATTTCTCCACATCCTCTTCCGGGGCTTCGATCGGTGTGTGAACCGTGTGGTAGGACATGTAAAGGAAGAAGGGTTGTTCCCTCGGTCGCTCGATGAATTTGAGTGCTTCATCAGTCAAACGGTCGGTCAGGTATTCGCCCGGCTTTCCTCCTTCCAGGCGCGGGACATAACGGATCTCGCTGTGAAACGGCCCTCGATAAGGATGAAAGAACGTGGGTGGAGCACCCCAATGAGTTCCTCCAATGTTCCAATCGAAACCGTGTGCCTCTGGGTAATGATTCCCATCGCCCAAATGCCATTTTCCGATATGGGCGGATTCGTAACCAGCATCCCGAAAAGCTTCAGCTAAGGTGTACTCCTCGAGCGGAAGGTTTCCAACAGCCACGGGAGGAATGAGTTTCCGATCTTGGGGAGGGTTCTCCGCCGCCTCATGCCAAATCGTCATGTGCAATCTCGCGGGATGTTTCCCTGTCATGATCGAAGCCCGAGTCGGTGTGCATACTGGGGAAGCGGAATAAGCCTGAGTGAAGCGGATTCCCGACTGCGCAAGACTGTCCAAGCGGGGCGTCTCGTGGTAATCCGCCCCATAGCACCCAAGATCGGACCAACCGAGATCGTCGGCAAGGATCAAGACCACGTTCAATTTATCGGAACCGTCCGAAGAGGGAAGGAAACCAATCAACCCGACCAAGATAGACAGGAGAATCAGGTGTGGGCGGCTGATCTGGCTCAAAGCGATCATGAAATCATCCTCGGGGCTATTGGTCTCATTATTAGACACCATTAAACCACACTCTATGAAGAACCGACAGCGCTCTTTTCGGCCGGGGGGTACGGTCACGCGGGATCTTTCACCGGGTGTCCCCTCACTGAGGGCCATTTTTTGTTGCACCCTGCATCACAAGCCTATTCATTCCGATTCCGACATTGTCTCTGAGGAAGGTTTTTGATAGACCATTGGTTCCTTCGCATGGAAGGTTGCTGGTCGATCCTTAGGCGCCCACAAACGCAGTCGAACCATCTCATGTTTATGCGTGAACCTGTGGCTTGTTTCGACTCGGGTCGGCGTGGTGTTTAGATCGATCCATTTCCTTGGCGATCCATCACCAGGCGAGGAGCCATGCCTTTCGATGGATATTCCGACTCTGGTGGGGTTATCAGCCCAAAGGACCACTGTCCCCATCACCTCTGTCCCCACATCAATCGGCCAGGCAATGTAACGGTAGAGGTTGCCACCGGGTTCGAGCACAATGTTCTGGGCCGATGTCGTCCCCTCGATGCGCACTCCACCGACAAATTCCCATTCGGAGAAATCGCTGGGTTCAGGTAGACGGTTCGAGAAAGGTTCGATCCTTTCCCACCGTGAGAGATTCCACCATCGAACTCCGGGTAACTTGTGAACCCTGAAATCCTTAGCGACTCGTTCATTAAAATCAGGGTATCGATTGAGTGGATTGAACATGAGGCAGAGAATGGTCTCATGACTGTTTAGGAATTCTTGCCATTCTTTTAGAGTGACACCGGGGTCCGGGTTTTTTACCATGAAGTCTCTCGGAAACTTGAAGGTGTTGGGTCGATGAAATTGAGGGAGGGCATAGTTGAGGAGGTTGCTCGAATAGTAATCCCAAACCATCCCGGAAGATCGATCATTCTGAATCTCTTGAAGTTCAACAGCCCATTCTTCGTTGTAATCGCGCGCCTTTTGCGCGGTCCACATTGCCATCGTTCCCTGCCAATAAAGAAGGGGGATGATAATTATCGCACACCCAAG
Source organism: Candidatus Omnitrophota bacterium (assembly GCA_029261095.1). GTDB lineage: Bacteria > Hinthialibacterota > Hinthialibacteria > OLB16 > OLB16 > JACKFH01. Next base: position 3,960 of record JAJDBZ010000010.1, read on the forward strand.
CACCCCAACCCACCGAATGGCTTGATGACTCTTCAGAGGCGCAGCAAGCCCTCTCACGACAGCGCCGCTCCCATCGATGAGATCACGAATACCAAATGAAGTGATCATGAGAATAGGGATCAGAAGAAAGAGAAGGTATCGGACGATCCCGTAAGGGTAGAACCCGAGCAGGCTGAGAATCAGTGTCGCCACAACCACCAATAGGACGTAGAGCGCGATTGGGAAGCGTATACTCTTTGTGAGAAAGATCGATCGAATCATGCCGATGCAAAATGCAAGATTCAGGAAAACGATCCCAATACTGAATTTGGGACGGTAATCTTCCATCCTAAGAGATTGAATAAACTCGGCCCGATAGATTCCAAATACGGATCGGAACAACCAGACCGTCCGTGTGCTGATGAATGTCGCCAATCCCTCCGGAGAGTGTGGGAGGTCGGAATGTGGGAAATAGAGCGGCCAAAGAGATCTTCTCGGTTGGCTGAGTTCAGGCGACGAATAATACAATACTAACCCGACGCCGGTCGCCAAGACTGGAACTCCGAGTAAAAGCGGCACCTTCAACTGTTTGAGGGTTTGGACCGCGAGATTCTTCCCGTTCATTTCTTCTGAAGGGGTTTTCGAAACCCACTTCCGCATTCGTTGAATAAAGAAAACTCCCAGCAGGATGATCGCGGGGAGCGCACAGTGGATGACCATGATCACCATGAAAACAAGCAAGAATAAGATGGCCAATCCTCGGTTCAAACTTAGATTGGGGTTCGATTCCAAACTCAATAGGAGATGAAGAAAGAGCGAGGAAAATAGGATCATCTCGGCATAGATATAGAACCCCCATGAGCCAAACGCGATCACCGGCGAACTGGTTGCGAAGACGAACGCGGGGATTAGGAGGGTGAATCCGCGAAACCCTAAGAACTTCTTGGATATGTATAGGAGGTGAAGGAATGTGAGAAAAGTGATCGCACATGCCAGCGCTTGGTTTCCGGGTAACCCGAGTTGGAAAGTCCGAAGAAAGCCATAGAAGATGAGTCTACCGAGTGGTCCACCTCCGAGATATTTTTCGTTGAACTCCGAAAAATCCTTGGCAGTCCGTGTCAGATTCGCTACATCTGCTTCGTCCGGACTGAAGAAATGGTGATAGACAATAAATGTGAGAGTCAACCCAAAGAGAATAAGGATGAGAGTGAGGACGAGACCGCTTAGGAGGCCAGCGGATTTCCCAAAGTCATTCTCCGAATGCTTCCTTGGATCGGTCACCACTCTGTTACTTCCGCCCCACCCCAAAGATTCGGTTCAGAAATCCTGAGGGTTCGGGATCTTGAATCGGGGGTCCAGAGTCTTCTTCCAGGGATTGGTAATAAAATTCCACATCAAACCCATTCTCCTCGTAGAACTGATTAAGAGCGGGCATGATGGTCGGTAACCAGTACTCATGATACCCATATGAGTCTTCTTTTCCCGCGTTCTCATCATGGTCCCGCCATGTCGCGAGGACTCCGGGATGGGAATAAAGGGGACCGAAAGCCACCGAAGTTCGAGTCAGGTAGGCATCTGGGCACGTGATCAGTTGTTTGGGAATCGGAAAAATCTTGTCGATAACCTCCTTCCGAATGACAAGCCCGACTGTGGGGACAAAGGGACTGATTCGACCT
>JAJDBZ010000091.1 GCA_029261095.1 Candidatus Omnitrophota bacterium
ACCATCTCCTTCGCCGACTGGGGATTCAAGTTTTCGTAAGAACTCCCCTGTCGAACCATCGAACAGATGCACCTCGGGTGTTTCGTGGTCGTTGGCGTGAAACAGTGCCGCGACATCGCCTTTCCCATCGCCAGTGAAGTCAGGTATGCCGGCAACGACTTCGCCCAACCTGCTTTTTTCCTCTTCGAGGGGGGACCGGATTTCTAACGGTTGCGCATAGGCGGGGAATGTGACGAACAGGCAGAGGAGGAGCGGGAGGGCTTTTGCGATGCGGACTCGATGGATGGCGGGGCGAACTTTCATTTCGTGTCTCTGGAAAATATTCGACATTAGAGTAACATATGTCGAGTATGGAAGCAATGGAAACTTTCGGGGCGGTCGGTGTGAGGGAGGTTGCTGAATCGGATCACAGGGTGGGGCTCGCGATGATTCTCGATCCTGCGATTTGAGCTTATAATTGAAAGTAGCGTGTCAGACTGCTGAAGGAGCGACGGATGACCACCTTGTCTTCGATCAAATTCTCGGACCTAAAAGATTTGCTGAAATCGACCGACTTGCCCGATGATTCGCGAGTGACCATTACCTTTGAAGACGATCGAGTCGGCGAAGAGGTCTCGAGACGAGAGAAAGCCCTGTCCGCCATGAAGAAATTACGCGGGACGGGTAATGGCGGATTGGTGAAAGCCCTCCTCGGCCAGCGCCAAGAAGACAAAGCCAAATGAAGGCCTATGTCTTGGACACTTCCGCGATCCTTGCTTTCATCGAGGATGAGGCGGGCGCCGAGGAGGTTGAGGGAATCTTGGTCAGTGCGCTGGATGGCAAAGCCAGAGCGATTGTATCGGTCATCAGCCTGATCGAGGTGTATTATATCTCCCTCCAAGAACAGGGTTCCGAGATCGCGAACGAACGCATGGAGACGATCGGGAACCTTCCTATCGATCCACTTCCTCTCCCATTGGACCTAGTGAAAGGGATTGGGAGGATCAAAGCCGCTCATTCTCTTTCCTTCGCCGACTGCTGTATCGCCGGTGTGGCCGAATCGGAGAAAGCGGTCCTCGTTCACAAGGATCCTGAATATGAGACTCTAGGGAAGGAAATGAAGCAACTGAAACTTCCCTACAAAACATCGGTCAAAGAGTAATAGTCTTCCTGCCGAAGTCCCTCACCCCGCCCCGGTCACCTTCCCCCAATCCTCAAGCAGGATTTCCAGATCGAGGGCGTTTACTTTGCCATCGAGGTTGATGTCGGAACGGTCGTCATCTAAAAAACATTCAGGGTTCCGAGAATGGAAAATGTAGGCGCGACCCGCATTGGAAGGGCTGTCGCCGGGTGATTCGCCTTCAGTTCCAATCACGATGTCAGGAACGAAGTCGCCGTTGGAATCTGGGATGAACGAAACAGACTGGGCGAAGTCTCCATTAATTTCTCGATTTGGTGATGTGAAAGTTTGGATAAGGTCTAGTGTCTCCGAATTGAAAAGGAATGCCCTTCCAGCACTATCTAATCCAGTGGCCTTTGCCCTTTCGCCTTCAGCACCAATCAAAATCATTGAGAGGGGGACCTTTGAAGGCCATTGTCCCGTATCTAGAGATGCCCCGAACGCACCGAGAGAATCGTTGGTTGGGCTTCTGATCGTTCGCAAGAAGTCTCCTGTTGATCCGGAAAACAGATAAACACTAATCTCGCCCCAAGCACCAACCACGATGTCCTCGACTCCGTCACCATCTATATCCGGAACAGATTTTACCGCCGCACCAAAACGTGCTGACTCACCGGCACGGGGCGATTCAAGCGTATGGATAAGGTCTCCCGATTTTCCGTCTACGATATATACCCTGCCTCTCGGAGTAAAATCACTAGGGAACCTTGGAGCGCCTACTATCAGGTCGGCGAATCCATTTCCGTTTAAATCCTCAATGGCGGCAACCGAGGAACCAAAGCCGCCTCCTGGAACTGGGGCTGGAATTGTTCTGAGGTGCAGACCCGTAAATGAATCGAAGATATCCACGTCGCCCGCCGAAGAAAAACTACCGACTGCTAAATCAACGGCTCCGTTTCCATTCGTGTCGGGCATTTCCGTGATTGATGCGCCAAAACTCCCCGAAGTAGGGGTTGGATTAAGGAGGAAATGGATAATATTGCCGGTGGCGCCATCCAGAATGTAGGTGATCGAACGTGGTCCACTTGCCGATTCAACCACTTCGACAGCGGTGCCGATAAAGATATCACCACTTCCATTTCCGTTTATATCGTGCAATCCATAAACAACGTTACCGAACTCTCCACCCTCTTGCAAATTGGGTGAAGTCAAAGTTCGAAGCAGCTCACCACTGCGGCCATCGAATAAGTACACCCTTCCTGCGCTATTGACTCCACCAGGGTCCTCATTGCGAGCACCAACAAACACATCACCAAAGCCGTCTCCATTCGCATCAGGAACACCTGACACAGCCCTCCCAAAAAATCCCGAAAGCTCTTCATTCGGTGACTTAAGTTCGGCGGCGAGGGTGTACGTCAGACCCTCGGGGTGACCGGGAGTCGTGGCGAACAGGCAGAGGAGGAGCGGGAGGGCTTTTGCGATGGGGGCGCGATGGATGGCGGGGCGAACTTTCATTTCGTGCCTCTGGAAAATATTCGACATTAGAATAACATATGTCGAGTATGGAAGCAATACGGGGTTTTGGTGCGTTCGCAGGTTGTGGGTTTCAGGTGAGGCTGACAGTCAAACCTTTTCCGACGGACTCCGCAAATTTCTTGAGAGTGGAAAGGCGGATGTCCTCGGCGTGATTTTCGATTCGTGAGATCGCGGATTTTTTCGTCTTCATTTTTCGGGCGAGCTCCTCTTGGGTCATCCCAGCTTCCTCGCGCGCCATTCTCAGCATTATTCCGATCTTGAAATGCTCGTAACCCTCCTCGAATCCCTGAGCGAAATCGGGGGAATTCTTTTTCCGCTTCTCGATATATTTTTCCAGGTCATCCATCTTTCTTACTCCGTTTCAAATAATCGGCTTTCCGTTGTTCCGCGAGTCGAATTTCTCCAGGGGGTGTTTTCTGGGTTTTCTTTTGGAACGAGTTGGTCAAGACAATTGTTTCTCCTCCATCGAAAAATCCGAGAAGTCGATAAGCATCCCGTCCAACATCCACACGCACTTCCCAAATTCCATCAGTGTTGACCAGTTTCTTGATATACTGCGTCGGCACTCTCTCCAATTGACCGACCGTGCGCAACACCCAAGCTATCTTTCGGGCCGCCTTATCAGGGAGCGAGTCCAAAAAATCCTCAATGGGGCGTCCCCCGGATCTGGTGGTATAAAAGGTGATCCGCCTCACACTGGGAGGTTAACATAAATGTGAACATTGTCAATTCTCGTTACGGGGATAAATCGAGCGGGGGGCCACCGATGCACCTTCACCCGCCCCTCTTCAAGCGATTCAAGAACGCGCTCACAATGGACTCATGCACAACTTGGTTACCGGGGGCACCGGATACTTTGGGGGGAAATTGGTCGAAGCGTTGCTCGAGAAGGGGGAAACCGTTCGGGTTCTCTGCCGTCCCGCAAGCGATGTGTCACGTCTCTCTGGCGCGGTGGAACTT
>JAJDBZ010000092.1 GCA_029261095.1 Candidatus Omnitrophota bacterium
GATGCCGCGACTCAAGCGGCCGCCATCTCAAGAGATAAAACCATCATCGGGATTCTTATTTTCTCGGTTGGACTTCTGGTCGGACTGACTCTTCTCGTACGCGTATATCGCGCCTATCGCCAAATTGCGGATACACCACCAGGTGGAACTTCCGGAATCGCATCCGGACCAGGCGCGTCGTCACCCTCGATCGAAGCCGCATCGATCACCGTGCCCTCCACACCGGGCATCGGCGCTGCCATGAGACGCAAATGGCTGATTCTGTATTCTAAGCAAAGCCCTAAAACCATGAGGATGATCAAGGGCACTCTTTTAGTCACGCTTTTCCTTTGTCTGTTGTGCTGGCTCTCGTTTAACTATTCTGGGAAGGGAGACGGTAACGCATCGTACGGGCTCGGTACCCCATCCCCTTGGGTGGAAATCAAATATGAATCCGACGGCGCCAGGTCCTCTTCGGGTATGAACTTACGTCTCTCCTTGTCGTGGCTTTTCATGGTCGGCTATTTCCTGGCCAATCGTGGTTATGTCACGATCAAAGAGGCCGAAACGAATCCCCCCACCTCGAAATGGGAACTGCGGTGCTTCAAGATTATTGTCCCCGGTTTAATATTTCTTGTTCTGTTTATTTTCTTGTTCATCGGTTTTTCACACCCATGGCGGGACGATTCTTTCTCACAATCTCAGGAGGAGGCGGAGGGAGCCCCAGGTTCGAATCACTCGTATTACTCGGAGGACTCTGCCGTAGTCAGTGGACCGAATGGCCACATGATTTCTAAAAAAGTCCGGGACAATCTGGACCTGTCCGATTCGCAGGTCGAAACGATTAACAACGTCCTGCAGTCATATGAACAACAGTACCTATCGACCCAACGACAACACGCGCGACATACCAGAGACGATCGAGGGCACGTCACGGTTACGATCGATAATTATTCACGGGAATGTACCGATCTGGCCGAACGAATGACTTCCGAACTCCAGGGTGTCTTGGATAAGGAGCAATTCGAGAAACTCAAAGACCGCAAGTTTCCATTGGAGGAGCAATTGTTTCCGAACATGAAATTCACATCGGTGGTCGCCGAGATATGGAAGGAGGGTGACACATACCATATCAGCGAATTTCGAACGATGAAGGACGGAAAGAAGGTTCTGGGTTACATGTCGAGTTCCGACCTATCCTCGATTGGACCCCGGTATCTGGCGTATTGGAAAGACCCTTCCGAAGAGGAAGAGGTTCAATCGATCCGCGAGGAGGTGGAAGAAACATCAAACCTTCCAGGGCCGGATATCACCGCCACGACTGGAACCATTCAACTGCTTGAAGAGGGGGCAGAGTGACCATGTCTACAGAATACCCACCAATGGACGAGATAACCCCGACGAATCCAGTTCCCCAATGGAACCCCGCAAAGCTGATTCTCTTCCGCTTCCTCTTCGTCTACCTCATCCTTTTTTTGTTCCCTTTTCCACTGGATCTAATCCCCCCGATCCAAGAAGGGTACGCGGCGCTTTGGACCGTCGTTGTGCAACTGGTCGGAGAACGTCTGTTTCAGGTCGAGATCCTACTCGGCGAGGTCGACAGCGGGGATACCGCGTACGAGTACGTAAAAATGTTCTGTTGTCTAATGCTGGCCACCTTTTCAGCGATTGCATGGACACTCCTCGACCGAAGGCGATCGAACTACACGCGTCTTTACGGTTGGCTAAGAGTCTATGTCCGATTTAGTTTGGCCGCGCTGATGATTGCGTTCGGGGCGTTTAAGGTTATCCCATTCCAGTTTCGCGGTCCGTCGCTCGAACGTCTGGTGGAGCCATTGGGCGAATTCTCACCTATGGCGCTTCTTTGGACTTTTATGGGGGCATCCAAGCCTTACTCATTTTTCGCCGGTCTCGGTGAGATGGTCGGCGGGCTGCTCCTTACAATCCGTCGCACAACGCTGCTGGGTTCGCTGTTGATAGTTGCCGTATTGAGCAACGTGGTCATGCTCAATTTCAGCTACGACGTTTGTGTGAAATTGATGTCGTGTCACATGCTCGCAATGGCGGTTTTCCTGGCCGCGCACGATCTACGTCGGCTAGGTGACCTGCTCCTATTCAATCGCCCGGTGCAAGCCGTTGAGATAGATCCTACGTTTCAGAAAAAGTGGCTCCAACGAACCTCGCTGGTTCTCCGAACCGTGGTTGTTATAGGCTTCACCCTAGGGATGTTGCTCATGGTTCACGGGCTCAGAGAGACCTACGACAACGGCGCCCCTAAGTCGCCTCTGTACGGTATCTGGAATGTTGAAGAATTTGAACTCGACGGCGAGATCCGGTCGCCACTTCTCACGGATGCGGACCGGTGGCGGCGAGTGATCTTCGACTCATTCACATCGATGGACGTACAAGTTGCGATCCAACCTATGGAGAGTCCTATCCGCCGCTTCGACCTAAAACTGGATACTGAATCGCGGACTTTTAACGTAACGAAACAGGAGGATCCTGAATGGAAGGCAAGTTTGACCTACGAGCGACCCGAACCGGATCTCCTCGTTCTCGCCGGTACTTTCGAGGACCGTAATGTTCGGGCCAAACTCCGTCGCGTCGATCCGTCCAACTTTTTGCTCCTCAACCGGGGATTTCACTGGATCAACGAGACTCCCTACCTTCGATGAGAAGCCGACGAATCTGAAACGAATGAGGATTTTCTGTGATTTTGCGATTGTTGGCGCCAGGGACATGTACGGCGGCCAATCTGCTCTTCGCGCTCTCGAACATTGCCAACGCCTGGCGTGTTGAGGAAGAAGAGAAATCACTCTGTAACCTTTTTCAAGTTTTGCTTCTTTATAGTTGTGAGGGAAACGAAATCTAGGAGGCTATTATGGAAAGTGATGCTTGGGGAGATTGGGCTTTGGCGGCGACCATCGCTTCGATAGCGGTGTCCTGCGCGGTTTACTACACGGCGCAGGGTTGGTTTGCGCACCGTGAGCGGATGGCGAAGATTGAACAAGGCAAGGACCCAGACCAAGAGGAGTAATTGGCAACCGGCACCCCACTTGCCGGGCGCTGGATGCGAAAAGCCCCGGAAAATGGGTTTCCCGGGCTAGGATGTCGCCAGCCCGTAGCTGGGTCGGGAGACCCGCCCGCGACAAGGAGAACAATTCGAGAGGAGACGATCATGAACAGCGACCTAGAGCAAGCGGAACAAGCCATGGAAGATCAGAAAAAGGGCGCCTACTTAAAGCAGGAACATTTCTATAATCATATTGGACTCATTTGGTTGTTCATCACGTTTGCATTTATGGTGACAGGAGGTGTCGGACAAGACGTCTTTATATCCATCTTGTTTTCGGTCTCGCTCCTAACGTCTGTTTTTTACATCGTACACTCTTGGATGTTAAATCGACGTAAACATCAGAAGCGAGATTAAGTACATCTGACCTGCCCACGAGAGGATGAACAAATCGACCCTGTTTTCAATGGGGCGGTGATTCCCTCTTTAGGAAATCCCGACTACAGTCTCGATATGTCGCCCGCCGACAGCAAGAAAACACGGGATCCGGGTCAACCAGGTTGGTTTAGAACCACACACTGGAGTGTCGTTCTTCAGGCCGGTCAAGTTTCCTCCAAAACATCCAATGAGGCACTATCCATTCTTTGTGAAACCTATTGGCGGCCTCTCTATGCTTACGTTCGAAATCGCGGCTACCCAGAGGAGGAAGCAAAAGATCTCACTCAGGGATTCTTCACACGATTTCTAGAAAAGAACTATCTGCAGAATGTTGACCGGGAACGCGGCCGTTTTCGTTCCTTCCTTCTCGCGTCTATGAAACATTTTCTCGCCGATGAGTGGGACAAAGCCACGGCTCAGAAGAGGGGCGGCGGCAAGATTCCATTGTCCCTCGATTTTGCCTTGGCCGAAGGGTGGATTTCGGTCGAGCCCGCCCACGACCAGACTCCCGAAAGAATCTACGAAAAACAGTGGGCGGTGGCGCTCCTGGAACGAGTCCTGGAAATCCTAGAGCAGGATTACATCGATTCTGACAGAAGCCCTCTCTTTACCCAGCTCAAGCCCCTCCTTGTAGGGGAGGGGAAGGGAAAATCCTACAGAGAGATTGGAAAGGAACTGGATATCCCGGAGGGATCTGTAAAGGTGGCGGCTCATCGCCTGAAAAAAAAATACCGCGAAGCGCTCCGTGCTGAAATCGCGCAAACAGTTGAAAACATTGAAGATATAGAGGAAGAAATGCGATACTTGCTCACCGTGCTCTGAATAAACTGACCAGGTTTTGTAACCTTTTGCCGGTTTTCCCTCTTTAAAGATGTGAAGGAAAACGAATCAAGGAGGCTGCTCCCATGACAAAAACCCGAACATGCCCCGAATGCGGCGTTGATCTTCCACCCGAGGCAGCTTCGGGACTTTGTCCGAAATGCCTCATGAAAAAAGGGTTTGAAACCCAAGACGATATTGGAACGAACATTCTTTCTAACCCGGCCGAAGGGGCGGACGACTATTCACCCCTGCGAGGTTTCACGCCTCCCGAGCCAGAAGAACTTGCCGAACACTTCCCTCAGCTGGAAATCATCGAACTCATCGGCAAAGGCGGAATGGGCGCTGTTTATAAGGCCCGTCAACCCCAACTCGACCGATTAGTTGCCCTGAAAATTCTACCCCAACAGATCGGGATCGATCCCCATTTCTCGGAAAGGTTTACCCGAGAGGCACGCGCCCTCGCGAAACTGAATCACCCGAACATCGTCGCTGTTTACGATTTCGGGACCACCGACGACGGCCTCTTCTATTTCGTCATGGAATTTGTCGATGGCCTCAATCTTCGCCAGGTGATTCAGGGTAAGGAACTCACCCCCGTGAATGCCCTCGCGATTGTCCCGCAAGTTTGCGAGGCCCTCCAGTTCGCCCACGACGAGGGAATCATCCACCGTGATATCAAACCCGAGAACCTTCTCATGGACAAGAAAGGACGGGTGAAGATCGCCGACTTTGGACTAGCCAAATTGCTCGGTCAGAAGAAAGACGATTTCACCTTGACTGGAACCGGACAGGTGATGGGCACCCCTCATTACATGGCCCCCGAGCAGTTCGACGACCCCCTGACGGTCGACCATCGCTCTGACATCTATTCGCTCGGCGTCGTTCTCTACGAGATGCTGACAGGTGAATTGCCCATCGGACGGTTTGCGCCTCCGTCACAGAAGGTTCAAATCGATGTGCGGTTGGATGAAGTGGTCTTAAAGACATTGGAGAACCAACCGGACCTGCGTTACCAACACGCCAGCGATGTGAAGACCGAGGTGGAGACGATCACGCGAGGCCCGCAAGCGCCTTCATCGGACTTTGTTGAGAGAAAGGAAAGATCCCCCCAGCCAAGTCCAGGACTTTGGAAAAGACTTCTTTCCGTTGGTTGTCTTCTTATCGTAGGTCTTTCCTCTGGCTCCCTTTTGTTTAGAAGCCGCAATGCCTTTTTCGATTTCAGCCCCGTGGTTTGGGCCGGTGCTTCATTTGTACTTAGTGGATTCTTCATCTGGAATGCTCTCCGAAAGAAGAAAACCACCAAAGCCTGGTCCGCCGCACTCATCCTGCTTTGCGGGCTGGGCTTCATCCTCATTTATCTGTTTATGAAACCTCAACCGAGTCTGGACTGGCTCTATGCTATGACCGGGGAATCGTCAGGAACTAGCGATGTGACGGGGGCGAGGGTGCTTCTGGCGATATTGTTAGCCGGGGTAGGAGCCCTGATAAGGACAGCTTATCAAAAGAGTAGAGAGGAAATGCATCCCGATGTGGGGGCGCCTCATCCTCCCCTCACCGGTAATTCACAGGTCGATGGAATGGACTTGCCAATGGTTCCTCACCGATTCAACTGGAAGAAGTCCGTAGGTTTAGTTGTTACCGTGATCAGTCTCGCTGGCGTGGTCTATGGGATCGGAAACCTGATATACGTCGAATACGCTCCTGATCAAATTAGGAGCGCAGTAGGAGAACATGTCCGCGACGCCGCTAAACAAGCGGCCGCCCTTTCAAGAGATAAGACCATCATCGGCCTGATCATCTTCAGCATCGGTCTGCTGATCGGCCTTACGCTATTCGTCATGGGGCATCGAGGTTCACGTCGGTTTGCGCATGACCCGGAATCAGTCGCATCAACGGAATCTCCTCCCGCCGGGAGCGGCGGACAAGAAATCACCGTGCCCTCCACGCCGGGCATCGGGTCTGTCATCAGACGACGCTGGCTGACTTGGTATGCCCAAAGAAGCGTCGTCAGTATGAGGATCATCAAGGCCGGGCTCCTTGTCGGGATTTTCGTCTGCCTGGGGTTATTTCTCACACCGCATCAGGGTAAGAGTTCCACCGTGGCTTTTCTATATCTGCTTGGCTTCATCCTGTTCTGTCAAGGTCACCATGAGATCAAAAAGGCCGAAGTGAAGCCCAAATCCGAATTGGAATCCCGAAACTTCAAGATCTTTCTGGGCGGTGTTTTGATGTTACTCCTGTTGGGTTTGGTCATCTTTCTTATGACCAGTATTCTTTCGCCCTAATGGCCAGAAAATACCTATTGTCTATCCCAGGGAGCGGTAAGAGAGGGGAACCTGCAACCCGTGTTCTTGTGGGTTGATTCGGGATGCTCCCTACAACGTGTCCAGAGAATCGATTGTGTCAGTTTCTAATCTCGCAAGTCGTTCCCTATACAGTAAAACCCGATTACAGTCTCGGTATGTCGACTGGCCACGGCAAGAAGACAGGGAACCCGCGAGTGGGGGCCACACGAGGTCTCATGTCAAGTTGAGAGTGGGAAAAATCCGGACCGAGTCCAACTCAATCTGGTAGTTGAAGGAAGCGGCACGGTGTGGATCAAAGATGTGGAGTTGCTTCGTTCCAACCTGGAAGGAGATCTCTCGAGGCCATAAATGTTCTAGTCCTAAATCAAATTGAGAATCACAAGGAGGGCAACAGTATGAAGCGTCAAACAACTTTCCTCACTCGGGCTGCCTTAATTTCCCTATTGCTTCTGTTTCTTATTCCCGCCGCTCAGGCGCAAAAAATCTATTGGTCCACGTACGGTCCCAAGCTAGTGCGGGCCAACCTAGATGGTTCGGCCCCAGAGGAGTTCGAACTCGAAGGAGGACCCTTCGAAAACAGACCCTTTCACATGGAGATCGACCCACACGAGGGAAAGATCTATTGGACCTCTCCTGGAAACGATGATCGCATCCAAAGGGCCAACTTGGATGGCAGCGGGATTGAAACGCTGGTGTCGACGGATTTGAGAACTCCCTGGGGGATCGCTCTCGACCTGGTTGGCGGCAAGATGTATTGGACGGATAAAGGCGCGGATGAGATCAAGAGAGCGGATTTGGATGGGAGTAATGTCGAGACCATCGTTCCCATCGGTGGATTCGGAATGCAAGGCATTGCCTTGGATGTTCCCGGAGGCAAGATGTATTGGACGGATAAGGGCGAAGACGGAAAAGGGGTCGGGATCAGGAAAATCCTCCGCGCCAATCTGGATGGTTCCGACATTGAGCCGCTGGTCACGATAGGGACCGGCTTCTCTCCCGATTCTGCGGAGGACATCAAACTTGACCTCGAAGCGGGCAAAATGTATTGGACGCGTTTCTTCAACGGCCAGCCCTTCTCCAGCAGTATCCAAAGAGCGAACCTAGATGGTTCGAATGTCGAAGACGTCGTGACAACCGACATCTTCAGTCCTCAGTTCCTCGCACTTGATGTCCCTGGTGGGAAGATGTATTGGACCGATACGGAGGGAATTACCATCGAGACCGACTTTGGACGAATCGTTCGCGCCAACCTGGATGGCAGTGAGAAGGAGGATATCGTATCAGGACTCGACGAAGATCCCCGAGGTCTCGCAATAGGACCCGAGGTTATCCCATCATCGGTGGGGAATTGGAATGTCTACCGCTGATCAAGCGTTAGCTAATAACACTAGGAGGAGGAACAGATGAAGAAATTCGAATACAAGTACTTCAACACGAATGATGGATCGGATGGCAGCCAGGAATCAGTTGAGAAATACCTTTGCGATCTTGGCGAACAAGGTTGGGAAATCATTCAAGTCAAGTTTCACGAAGGAATGGGGACTAGTAGTTCGATCTTGGGAGTGGCGAAAAAGGAGATACCGTAACCATATCTTCTAGAGAACCCGACGGTCGCACTATTGCGTCCACGTTCATCCCATCGTGTGTCTGGAAATGGAAGGTCCGCGAATAACTGACCTGAAAGGAGGTCTATCCTGAACATCATCTTTCTGGCATTCATTGGAGGACTGCTTGCAGCTCTCATCCTGGGCGTTGTGTTTGCCTTGCGAATGGAAGCCTTGCCAGTTTGGGCCCGTGTTGTGGGAGTGGTCCTCCTCATCGCCCCAATACCGTTCAGCCTTTTCGGGTTTGCCGCGACGTTTGAACCGGGCGATTCCCACTGGGTTTGGCGAATCGGCTATGTGTTCGTTTTCTTCGGGTGTATCGGCGGAATCGTTCGTCTCTGCTGGCCTCGCAGTCATGCCCCAGCCGAATGACCCGAGGTTGCCCAACATTGTGTTGCCTCCTCTCCTACCACTGCTAACATCTCTCAGACCGAGGAGGGTACCATGACTAACTGGACGCGGCGTGAGACACTGGGGATGATGGGATCGGCATTTCTAGCGGAGGTGAAT
>JAJDBZ010000093.1 GCA_029261095.1 Candidatus Omnitrophota bacterium
TCTCACAAAGCCCAGATGGACTTCGAAACCGAGTATGGAAAGGGGACATTGGTCAGAGTCACCTTTCCCGAGAAACTGAGGTGAGGTGGGAACACAGAGTCTCACCATACTCAAATGAAATGTAGGGCGGATTAGGACAGAGTCCGTAATCCGCCACGCCAGAGCAAGCGGCCTGGATTCAACCGATTCGGTGCGACATGGCGGATGACGCATTCGCTAATCCGCCCTACCATTTGTTCAATACATTATCCCTTCAAGATTGAGACCAATCTCTCCCAAGCATCTTTGACCGCTTTCATTTCGGTGTTGGAAGCATCCTCATCCATCCCGGCTCTGAGGAACCCATGACCGGCCCCGGAATAAATGACTGGTTTGTAGGTCTTCCCCGCCTCCTTCATCTTCTCCTCGGTGTCGGGGATGGAGGCATTGATGCGGTTGTCATTCTCACCGTAATACCCATAGACCGGGCACCCGATGTTTTTGTGCCCGCTTTCGGCGGGACGACCGTAGAAGACATTCGCGGATTTCAGGGTCGGCACCTCGGTGGCGATGGAAAAAGTCTGACCGCCTCCCCAGCAGTAACCGACCACGCTGACTTGGTCTGTGGTGGAGTCGAGACCTCTCAGGTGGGTGACAATGCTTTTGAGGGCATGAGTGATTTTCTCTTGGTCGAGCTCATAGATGGCGGTCCTGGCCGCATCCGAGTTTTCGAAGTCGGCGGTCCCGCCGCCGCCGGGCGCTTTCCCGGTCAGGAAATCGGGGCAGATGGCGACAAATCCTTCGGCGGCAAGTTTGTCGCCGACCAGGCGAACCCAATCGGTGAGGCCACGGTTCTCATGGATGACAATCACGCTGTCCGCTTTCCCTTTCACCTCGGGATAAGTGAGAAAACAGCGAACGGTATCCCCATCGCCATAGGGGACATCGACCCATTCATGGTGGCGCGGCGATTTTTCGAGTTGTTCGATGGTGGTGTCGGCGGAGGAGGCCGGTAAATGGATCGAGAAAAAAAGAACGGTCACGACCATGAGTAGAAGGTGTGTCAACTTGATGGAATTCATTTCAAATCTCCTATCGATTCAGCGTTAACCCGGGGAAGGGACCCCGGGCTAATGTTTTCAATTCTTCTGTTGCCCGGGAACCCTTTTCCGGGATGCGTTCCATTGCGGATGCGTTGGTCATTCCGAAATACAATAGAGATTTTTGTGTCCCCTCAGATAGAGGTTGTCGCCGACTACCGCTGGCGAAGCGGAGAACTCATCCTCCAACTGGTTCACCGCGAGGCTTTTCAACTCAGGTCCTTTTTCGAGAACAGCGACAGCACCCTCGCGACCCGGGAGGTAAATTCTTCCCGCTGCTCCGACAGCAGATGAGTAAACATCGCGAATGCCTTCCAGTCTCTCGGGGCCAAACAGCGCTTTTCCAGTGCTGGTATCCACACAAGACAGGATGCCATCATTGCCTTTGGTGAAATAGAGATGGTTGTCGTAGAGGAGGGGCGTGGGAATATAAGGGGTGTCTCTATCGATCTCCCACTTGACAGTTTTCGACCCGGTGATGTCGCCTTTGGCTTCGGAGAGGGCGATCGCCAGGAGCGCGCTTCCTCGAAATCCACTGGTGATGTAGGCATGCCCCATGTCTACAATGGGGGTCGGTATCACATTCTGAGTCATCCCCGCGCACTCCCAGATCACTTCACCATTTTCGATGTCGTAGGCGCGAATGAGGTTGGTGGCATTGACAATAACCTGAGGTTTTCCATCGACCTCGACGATCCGAGGTGTGGACCAACTGGTGGCCTCATCGCGGGATTTTCTCCAGATCTCTTCTCCGGTCGATTTGTTGAGAGCGACAATGAAGGAGCCATCTTCATGATCCCAGTTAATGATGAGGGTGTCGCCATGAAGAGCGGGTGAACTTCCCTCACCAAAACCTCTTTTGATGATCATGTCTCCGAGATCTTTCTCCCAGACAAGGTTCCCCTCGAAATCGTAACAATAGAAACCTCGGGACCCGAATGGTGCGATGAGGTGTTCGCCATCGGTGACCGGGGAGCTGGAGGCCCAACTTCCAGTCCGGTGAATCCCCTCATGGGGGAGTTCTTTGGAGGCGACTTTCTCCCATACGATCTTGCCATCGTGGCGATTGATGGCCAGAACTTTGTACTCGAGTTCATTCTCGGGTTGCGGACCGCGTCTCCCCCTCCTCCTGGAGGACCTGTCTCGTTCTTCGGGTTCTTCTTCCACTTGGACTTCTTCACCCTCGGGATCGACCGCGGTGAGGATGAATAAGAGGTCCCCCCAAATAATGGGAGTCGAATGGCCATTTCCCTCAATTGGAATCTTCCATTTGACATTCTTTTCTTCGGACCAGGTAATCGGGGGATTGCCATTGGGAGCGACTCCATTGCCGAGGGGTCCGCGCCACTCAGGCCAATTGTCGGTCGAGGCGTTCTCGGCCATTGCCAGTGGGGAAACAGTTGCGAATAGGAAAAGGGTTACAAGGGTGAGATAAGGTGAAGTTTTCATTAGGGACTCCAAGTTTTGTTGAATGATTGGACAAAACCAAACCAGATGATAAGGATAACATATCCCTTCCGAGAAAGAACGCGGGAAACATAAGTTTGACAACCCAACCGAACTCTGGTTCGCCGCCGCATTTTATAAGCCGAACGGACCCGTGCCCGAGCCTTTGATCTGGTGAGTTGGAATGGGTATATTTGTAAAACAAAAGTCGCGATGGGGTGGACCACAAACCGGAATCTGACTCAGGTCAATCTAATCTCATAAGGGAGGATCGGCAGGGTGTCCGATGAAACTCACGGGAGAAAACTCTTCCTCAGTGCTGAGTGGCGGGATCTCCTGATGCTCAACTATCAAATCGACCCGGAGGTTCTGCGACCTCATGTCCCGGCTGGGACAGAGATCGACGATTGGGAGGGAAAGACCTATTGTTCGGTGGTCGGTTTTCTTTTTCAGAACACTCGAGTCTTGGGTTTTTCGATCCCCTATCACAAGAATTTCGAAGAGGTCAATCTCCGTTTCTATGTGCGTTACAAAGGCCCTGAGGGTTGGAGACGTGGCGTTGTCTTTGTTAAGGAACTGGTGCCGCGTTTCTTCATCGCTTGGACCGCGAGAGTTCTCTACAACGAGAATTACATTTCGCTTCCAATGGGACACAAGCATGTGATGACCGCGGAGGAGGAGAGACGGTCCATTGAGTACTCATGGAGATTTGATGGAGGGGTTCACCGAATGAATGCGGTTACCCATGGGGAACCCGAGCCGCTTCGTGAGGGATCCGAAGAGCAATTCATTGCGGAACACTATTGGGGTTACAACAGTCAGCGAAATGGAGAGACTCTGGAGTATCGGGTGGACCATCCTCCCTGGAGGGTGTGGCGCGCCGAATCGGCCAGACTCGAGTGCGATGTCGAATCGCTTTATGGGAGCGAGTTCGCCTCGTTCATCGGGCCCGATCCTGATTCCGCGTTTGTGGCGGAAGGTTCGGATGTCTCTGTCTTCAAGGGGAATCGCATTCGATAATCCAGTCGATAATTTATAAAAAAGGAATCCAAGATGAAATATTTTTCAAAAATTCTTATGTTCGCGTTCGTTTTCATGACCTTTCCACTCACTCTAATCTGGGCGGCAGACTCCGAGGCAACCCAAAAACCCCGAGTCGTTGTCACCACCGATGGGGAGGTGGACGATCGATGCTCGATGGTTCGGTACTTGATGTACACGAACGATTGGGAAACTCTCGGGTTGATTCACTCCAGTTCGAAACACCACTGGAAAGGGGACGAGGACCATGAGGCCTATCGCTGGGAAGGAACCGAGTGGCTCGACAATCAACTGGATGCCTACGAACAAGTCTATCCGAACCTGAAACTTCATGACCCCGAATATCCGTCACCGGACGATCTCCGCTCGCAGGTGTTTGTCGGGAATATCGATTACGAGGGAGAGATGACCAAGAGAACCCCCGGATCGAACCGCATCGTCGAGGTGTTACTCGACTCCGATCCTTCGCCCGTCTGGCTCCAAGCCTGGGGCGGACCCAACACCATTTCAAGGGCGCTCAAAACCGTTCAGGAGGATCATCCGGAGAGAATGGAGGAGGTTTCGAAGAAGGCAAAAGTGTTCCTCATCTCCAACCAGGACGAGACTGCCAAAACATACATCCGTAAGGAATGGCCCGAGGTGGATGTGGTCCTCAGTCTCGGAGATGCCTATGGCGCCATCGCCTACCGCTGGGGGAAGGTGCAACCTCGGGAGGTGAAGGCGTATTTCGGTAAAGAGTACTTTAAGGAAAACATTCTCGAGGGCCATGGGCCTCTGTGTGCGATGTATGAGGCGAAGGAGGAGCGGTTCCGGTCCGAGGGAGATTCGCCGGCATTCCTTCACCTCATCGACACCGGACTCAGGAGCGATGAGCACCCGACTTATGGTGGCTGGGGAGGCCGTTTCAAAAGGGCCGGAGATCACTATTGGAGATCGGTCGACGGAAAAGATGTCCAACCCCACAGCATCCTTCGTTGGGCGATCGACTTCCAAAACGATTGGGCGGCGCGCGCGGATTGGTGCGTAAAAGATTATTCGGAGGCCAACCATCCGCCGGTCGCGAAGATCAAGGGGGATCTCGATCGACGGGTTGCTCCGGGCGAAACGGTCACGCTAAATGCTAAGGGCTCGACCGATCCGGACGGCGATGAATTAACCTATAAATGGTGGCAATTCGAGGAGGCCGATACAGCGGGGTCGGTCGAGATTGAGAATCCGACCTCTCAAAAAGATGCCCGGCTGTCCGTCCCGGAGGAACCCGGGAAGACCATTCATGTCGTGCTTGAGGTCACAGACTCTGGAGAACCGCCTCTGAAGAATTGGCGGAGGTTGATTCTGGAAATCGCGGAATGAATGTGGCCTTCTGGGAGAGTGGACATCCCGGCCTATTCATCGGATTTCCAGAAAAGGGAGAAATCGAATAGCAACTCGCCAGTTGGGGTTCCATCTCTGACCTGGCTAAACCAAACCATGAGGTCTCGGGAATCGATATGCCCATCCAAGGGGAAGGGCCTGACATCGTAAATAAAATCGGGAGTTGTTGTGGCTGTCGGGGTTTGAGTGAATGTCGATGTGTTCGTCGTCGTCGGCGTATCCGTTTCGAGAGGCGTGTTGGTGACTGTGGGTGTGTTAGTGATCGTGGGTGTGTCCGTGATGGTCGGCGTATTGGTAGGAGTCGGGGTCAGAGTCGCGGTGAAAGTGGCGGTTGGGGTTGGCGAGGGTGGCATCGATCCGAATTCGTAGGGTCCCATGTCGATGATCCCGTCGGCGACTCGGAAATTCCCGTCGAGGTCAAACGGAATGATGGCGATCGTTTGGGTTGCCGGATTTCCCGCGTCCAGGTCCGCCGTGTTGCTTCCCGAGTTGATCGCGGGGGAGCCGGTCATCAACCGGAGGTCGTCATCCAGATTCCCAGCATTGTTATCCAATCCATCGGCGTCCATAAACATGGGGTCCATATCCATGTTGCCACCGCCATCCGTCCCGAGGTTGGTATCCCATCCCGCTCCACTGCCTCCAGAGCCTTGGACGATCGAATTGAGGAAGTGCGGCACGGCCTCGTCATTGCTGATATTGTTGGCGCTCACCCCCGCGGTATTTCCCCAGACAATGCTGTTTTGAAAAGTAGGGCTCAGGTTGAGCCCATCCGTGAACATCCCGCCACCCATCATCCCCGCTGTGTTCCCAACAAACGTGCAATTGGTCAGGGTCGGTTCGTTGGAAAAATTATAGATGGCCCCTCCGTGATTGGACGCGGCATTCCCCGAGAACAGAACGTTGGTTAGAACCGGGTCGGCGCCGCCGAAGTTGTACATGGCCCCTCCGCCATCGGCGGTGTTTCCCAAGAACTGACAATTGAGTAGGGTCGCCAATGTGGAGGAGGTGGACATCCCGCCACCGAATTGATTGGCGGTGTTTCCAATAAAGAGTACGTCGGTCAAACTCGGCGCCCCCGCGCTGGAACAAATCAGCCCGCCCCCTCGTTGAGCGGCGGTATTCCCTGAGAATGTCACCTGATTAATGGAAAGGCTGGAACTCCCAATGGTCATTCCTCCGCCTGAACTGCGCGGAGTGAAGCCATCCGCCTGTCCCCCCGTGATGATAAACCCGTCGATGAGGGTGTCCTCGTTGGAATCGACCGCGGTAACAATATTGTCAGTGTTTTCGCCAATAGTATTTCCCGCTTCGGTCACGACTCCCGAGGGATCCGTGACATCGTCCTTATCGATGTCGCCACTCAGAATGGTTAGAAAAGTGTTTGGATCTCTCGCATTGAGGTTTCCCTCAGTCCCAGGCAATCCTTCGAAGCCTCCGTATATCTGGACATCGTCGATCAATCGAAAGGTGTCCGCGGGCGAGGGACCGGGAATGTAAATCCCTTCCGCGACACAGATCTGAGTCCCCGGCGTTGAGGGGATCATGGCATCCTGTAATTCGTTGAATGCATCTGTCCAGTTTAGTCCGGTATTAGCTCCCGAGGCATTGTCGTTCACATAAACGACAGTAGCGGGCAGTGGTTGGAACTCGACTGCGCCGATATCGATGATGCCGTCTCGCCTTCGGGGATTTCCTATCAGGTCCGTGGTGAGATCGCTAACCAGTCTTGTTCCAGGAGCGGGACCATCCAGGTCCGCCGAGTTGTTTCCGTTGTTGATCGCGGGGGAATCCCCATAGACTTCTGGATCATCGTCCAAGGTTCCAAAGACATCGTCGGGACCGTCGGCATCGACGAACAAGGGATTCTCGGCGCTCACTTGCCCACAGATGGTTTGCGCGTCCGGGCAACCGCCCTGAACAATACTATTGATGATGCGGGGGTCATCCTCCGAATCCTCATTGAAGAATTGGTCGCCCATGATTTCAGCTGTATTTCCCCACATGATGCAGTTTTGGAACCGAGGGTTGCTAAGGATGTGATTGGAGTCGATGTCATCCCCTCCTCTGTTGTAGACCGCACCCCCATACTTGGTGGAATTCCCCGTCAGGGTTACATTGGTAAAAGTTGGAAAGACTGGACCTTCAGGTGTGACCGCTTCAAAGGACCGGATAAATATCCCCCCTCCTCCGACCTCGGCGAAGTTACCGGAAAAATAGGCGTTAGCGACGATGACCGGGCTGGCGTCGTAAAGAATCGCCATCCCGCCACCATGGTCAGAAGAGGTGTTGCCGAGAAAGGAGACATCGATTAGCTCAATTCTCGAGGTAAAGGCAACCGCGGAAATCCCTCCACCGGCCGAGAGGGAAGAATTCTCGGTGAAGACACCTCCATTTAAGAAAAAGTTTCCTTGACAATAAATCCCACCACCACCACTGGTTGCATGATTACCTGAAAATACGACGTCGGTCATGACCGTAAAACTGTCGAAGGGCGTGTAAAGTCCTCCACCGATATTCGAAGCAAAGTTTCCCGCAAAGACGAGGTTGGCGAGGGTGGGTCCCTCACCCTCGATGATCATTCCACCCGCATTCTTGTCACCGAAATTCGCCCCATCCGCCTGACCACCCGAAATAGTGAAACCGTCGAGAAGTCCCATAGGGGTGGTGTTGATCGCGGTGACCACATGGTAGGAATTCATTCCATTGATGTCGGTGTGGCGAGCGGTGGCGCCGTTCGCGTCCTTGGTGTCATCTCCACCAATGTCACCGGTTAATACACTGGTAAATTTTCCGGGATCCCGAGCCCCAAAATCGCCCTCCGACCCGGTTCCTCCCTCGAACCCGCCATAAATTTCGACGCCTGGGATCAGTTGGAAGGTGTCCGTCCTAGCTGGGCCGGGTACATAGACGCCATCCGCGACCCAGATTTGAGAACCGGGGGTTGCCAATCCGATCGCGTTTCCGAGTTCGGTGAAGGCCCCCGCCCAGTTGCTTCCGTCGCCAAAGCCGGCCGATGTGTCATCCACATAAATGATCTTTGGCTGGCGTTTAAAGAGAACGGCGGTGTTGTCAGCCAGGGAACCCATGACACTGCAAGCGTATGTGAAGCCGATGGTTCCATCGATACTTTCAGTACCCGTCGTTGAGTTTTCCCCCGCCTCATCGCTCGCGTCCAGGATTTGCAGGAGGATCTCATTGTTATCAAAGAGGATGAATTGAAAGGTCATGTCATCCGAAGTGCCGAAATGGACGACTTGATTCCATTGAACGATAAAGCAGGCGCCTTCGTAATTTTCATAGGGACACTCTCCGGAGGCGAATCTTTGATAAAAGACACCGGCACCGGTCACAGTCGGATCTAGGTCGTCCCAGATTCCCGCAATAAGGTTGTCTTGCCCGTTCATATCCGGGAGTGCGCAATCGCTGGAGGGATCCGCACCGGCTGGAACTCCGGGGTCGGTAAAGGAGAGCCAACCGTTGGAGGAGATGAACGCCTCGGTGTAATTGAAGCCATAAAACCTGAAGGTAAAACCGAGAGGGATCGGACCGTGAGTGGTTTCGTCGCCCGCATTGAGATCCGTTCCCGAACTCGCGATATTGACAAAAGAGAAAGTGGCGCTTTCATCCGAGATGTAACCATAACTGTCGGGGAAATGAGTTCCCGCCCATGAGACACCATTCAGGCCCATACATGCGGCGAGAATGAGATAGGATCTCGAAAGAGATAGAAACCTCTCAATGAGACCGCCATGGTCTAGTGATCTGGCAATGGGCGGTTTTGACAGTTCCATTCGATCAAGCCTCGTTTGGTTCCGTTCTCATAGCGCATGAAATAGTGCTAACTCTTAAATCTCGCGGAACACAAATTTAGAACCGACACGGATGATACCCCCCCCAAAGAAGTACGTCTATCGAAAAGATGGTCTAAATTCAAAATCTTCCTCTCCCAC
>JAJDBZ010000094.1 GCA_029261095.1 Candidatus Omnitrophota bacterium
TACCGATGGAGAGTCGTTCGAGGTCGTCGCCTCTAAGGAATCGGACGATTCGGGCAGCGCGCCCAATGGCGGGGACCTTGGACCCTTTAACCGTGGCGAGATGGTTCCTTCTTTCGAAGAGGCTGCATTCTCATTGGATCCGGGCCAGGTCAGCGGAATTGTGGAGACTCGGTTCGGCTTTCACCTGATCAAAGTGCAGGAAAAGAAGACCCTCGAGTTTGAACAGACCAAGGACCAAATCCGGACGGCACTGGAACGTGCCAGGAAGGATCGGTTGGTTGACCAATGGGTATTTCAACTCCGAGAGGATGCCGAAATTGTCTTTAATCAGAATGTTGGCGGGGAAAAGTAACGAAGAAGGGGAGGTTCTCACCTCCCCTTTTCCACACCCCTGAGATTTAGGGTGATTGATCAAATGAAGTTTTTATAGGTTCTAGTTTTTCGCCATCTCCGAGCGAACCACATTCACCGCCTGAAAACCTTTCGGCCCCTCGGTGATTTCGAATGTTACGCGTTCACCCTCGGCGAGTGTCCGAAAACCATCGGATTGAATCTCGGAGTGATGCACAAAGACATCTTCCCCGCTCTCTTGAGAAATGAACCCGAAACCCTTTTCGTCGTTGAACCATTTGACGGTACCTTCTGCCATGCAATGACACCTTCTTTCAGTGGCGGGATTTGATGTTTCTCGGATAACCTCTGAACGGAAACGCGCAGCCAAGAGGATTGGAAGGGAACCTCAGACTCATTCTCGAGAGGGCGCCACAGATTAATCTCACTTGTCACTTCTTCCGACTTAAAGACACCTTTGAACATTCAACCACAATTCAAAGTATATTTTTCAGCGATTGGGTGTCAACAAAAATGAGGCGGAAATTCCTAAAAAAAACCTTTTGTCATCTGTTCTTCACAAACTGCCCGACAAAACCCGCCAACTTTTCTCCTAGGACTTCATGACTGTATCTTTCTTCAATTGTTCGACGCGCGTTTGTCGAAAATTTGTGACGGAGTTCATGGTCTTTGGCGAGCTGGACCATCGAATTCACCATCTCATCAGGGTCATTGGCCAAGAAACCGTTGTGACCGTCTTCGATCACGTATTGTGCTTCGCCCAGATTCCATGCGACCACCGCGAGACCTGATGCCATGTATTCGAACAGTTTAGTCGGAGATTTGCTTCTGAACCAAAGGTTGTCGACAGAGAATGGCAAGAGCCCGACATCGGCTTCGCGAAGGATGGATGGCATCGCTTCCGGCGGCATCCATCCTCGGAAGGTGATCGGATAGTCCGCGTACTTGTCGATGGTTTCATCCACCACTCTTTGCCACTGGAACCCTCCGCCCACAATGAGGAGTTTCGTGTTCGGAAAGAGGGTATGTACCTTCGAAAAAGATTCGATCGCCATGTTGAGGCATTGCACGATCTCCTCTCCCCACACAATGCCATTCCAGAGAAAGGTGAGGGCTTGTGATTGGCCGCGCTCATCTCTTCCATCTCTCGGGGGATAAAAATTATTGAGATCTGTACCCGTTTCGACGCGGACGATGTTCGAGTTGTAAGGTTGAAGATATTCCTCCAGCGCATGGCTGCTGACAATGCACCCTTCAGCCTTGGCAGCCAGGTTGTGGGTGATCTCATCCCATTTTTTGGTTCCGAAAAAGAGTCGATTCCAGCGACCGCGCGCGAAGAAATTAGAGAGTGGAATGTCGTAGTCATCATAGTCGAACAGGTATTTGGCGCCGAAATATTTGGACAGTATCCAGGGCGCGGCCGAATGGAAATGTGCCTTTTGCACGACGAAGAGATCGTTGCGGCAGGGATGGAGTTTCCGAATCGCCTGGTAGATCAATGATCGCTTATCCCGGTCGCGCAATCGGGCATACAGATCTTCTTCTGAATAGCTGTGTTTCAGGTGGTCCTTGAAGGTGACGACCTCGGTTTCAAACCCCCGCTTTTTGAGAGCTTCGGCGAATCCATAGCAACGCACACGTGTGTGGGGATAATCCCACCCGCTCAATCCAACAAAAATAATTCTCATCTCGGCCTTTTGAATAAATTCCGTTCGGTTTCTTTGACTTGCTCGATCATCTCCTGGATTCGTGCGAGGCGTGGATCGGTCTGGTACTCCTGATACAAAAGCCTCAGCAAGCCCTTGGTCGCCTCCAGATCTCTTTCGACAACCAAGAGGATCTTGGCAAGTCTGAGTCCAATTTCCAACCTCTGATCAAAATCCAGGTCTCCAGCCATCAAATTGCGGTAGGATTGAGCGGCCATACTGCTCTGACCGGTCTCTTCGAATAGGGTGGCAAGGAGGATTCGTTCATGGGTGGTCGGTTTTAGGGGCCTTCCCTCCAATTGAGTCTCACGGATGATCGCGAGAGCCGGTTCCAGGGCCTTCTGGGCAAGAGCTTTCCGAAAATTCTCATGGGCGAGGCGGGCCTTTGCCGTTTGTTCCTCCAACTGCTGTTCTTCCTCGAGTTCCAAGGCCCGCCTGCTCGTTGGAGCAAATCGGACCATCAGACCGAACAGAATCCCAAAAGCCGCTCCTCCAAGATGGGCCCCATGCGCGACTTCCGTGTCGGCACCATGGTAGATGAGTGAGTAGATATCTCCCCAAAAAAAGAACACGGGAATATAAATCACCGCCGGAATTGTCACCTTCCCCCATCTTACGAAGAAGATGAAAAGGAACAAATAGAAGCACCGGACATTCGCGTACGGGAGTAGGATCAAGAATGCCCCCATGATTGCGGCGATAAACCCAGAAGCCCCGATCATTGGAGTCTTCGCACCCTCCAACTCCGTGGAGCCAAGTTCGGTAATTGCGATCTCATGGCCGAGACAAGCGAAGACACTCCCTGCAACCACGACCGCGAGGTATTTCTTTTTTTTCAGTTTTTGTTCCAGGAAGACGCCAAAGATCCAAAGAGGAAGGAGATTTCCAACCAGGTGCATAATATCGCCATGAAGAAGAGCGTAGGTGAAGAATGTCCAGGGATATTTTTCGTCGGGTATGTATCCAAACCATTCGGTCATGGTTTGGTAGAGGTCGGGTGGAGCGATTCCGAGGCCAGCGAAGATGGCTACGATATTGGTGAGGGTAAAGAATCCAACCTCTAACCCAAGCAGTGTGTAAGTGATTGTTGGTTTTTCATAGAGCGTTTCTTCCGAGGCAATCGGAATGGGAGGGATGACGATACAACACATGGGGGAAGGTTATTCCTTCCGTCGGGGGAGAGTCATAGTGAAATAACTCCCTTTCCCGTGTTCACTGGTCACAATCAGTCTACCGCCATGGGCATCCACAATGGATTTTGCAATTGAAAGACCGAGCCCAGTTCCTCGGATTTTTCGCGTTTCGCTGTTCCGAACGCGGAAAAACCTTTGGAAGAGTTTGACTTGATCCTCCGGCGAAATCCCGATCCCGGTATCCGACACCGAAACCTCCACTGCGGTATCATTCTCATGACACGCAAGGACCACCTCTCCCCCATCGGGAGAGTATTTGATGGCGTTGCTGACTAGGTTATTGAGAACCTGTTGAAGTCGATCGACATCGCCGATAACCACTGGCTTGCCCTCGACCTTCTGTTTGAGATCGATATTCTTGAGTTCAGCCTCATGGCGGAAAGAGAGATGGGCAAAATGGATGAGTGAGGAGAGATCGACTTCATCGAAACTCATTTCCGCCTTACCCGCATCGAGTTTGGAAAGATCGAGCATGTCATCAATGAGTTTCGAAAGTTTGGTGCTGTTCTTGTGAGCGACCTGGAGGAGGTTCCGATGTTCATCGGAGAGTGCAATATCCGGTTCGGAGAGAACCAGGTCGACATACCCGGTGATGTTCGCGAGGGGTGAACGGAGTTCGTGGGAGACAATGGAGATAAGTTCGTTCTTCATCCGGTCGATCTCGGCCTGCTTAGTCACATCGCGAAGGTTGACCACCACTCCGCCCTCGGGTTCGGAGAGACTCTTTCCCTCATGAATCGGAGCAATGGAGAGTTCAAAGACTTTCTCTTGGACCTCGATCCGTGTTGGACCAGAGGAACCCTCTGCGCTTTCCTCGACAGACGATTGGAGGTTTTCGATGACCTGACCCACCGCCGCTATCTTGGTCCCCGGGGGGAGGTCATCGAGATTGGTTCCGACGATCTCCCCGAAATCGAGATCCAGGACTCGGCAAGCCGCCTGGTTGATTTGGAGAATCTCGCCATCATCGCCGATGACAACGAGACCCTCTCCCATACTGGAAAGGACCGCCAGAGTCTTGTTCTTCTCTTCGGCGAGTTGGAGGGTTTTGTCGAGGAGTTCGGCGCTGAGTTCATGGATTTTGGCTTCCACGGAGGAGATTTGGGTGGTGAGCTGGATTGCTCGCAGGACGAGACGCTCGGCTTGGTCTTCATTTTCGATCGTCGGACGCGCGATGAGGAGCCAACCTTCACGATCGGGCTGAGAGTAAAAGTTGACCTCACACGGGAAGTCTTGGTTGACCGCATTCCTTACATCCAACACCCCGGTAAAATCCCCCGATTCCGCCTGGGCTAAATCGACAAACAACTCATTGGCCACCTCGGGAAGTAGGATAAAATCCCGAAGGTTTTTTTCCGTCAGTTCCTCAATCCCATAACCGAGAATCTTCGCAGCCCCCGCGTTGGCATCGAGCACTCTGCCACCGCGCGCGATCAACAATACCGCCTCGCGGACCGATTGGGTCCAGGAAGGAAGAAGGGTGGTTTCGGTCATGGGGGTTGAGGGTACAACGGGAGGAGTAGGATTCAAAAGGGGTGACAAGGGAATCGATTGTACGTATAATTCTGTATGGTTGTAATTTAACTAAGAGGATGAGAGGTCCAATCAATAATGGAGGAACAAGTGCTCCATGAACCTTGGGTCGCTAGGATCGGGCTCCTTGTCCGGATTCTCCTCTTCGCCCTCCCCCTACTTGGCCCCCCATCCTTCGCTCAAACCCTCCCCTCCGCCACCCGCG
>JAJDBZ010000095.1 GCA_029261095.1 Candidatus Omnitrophota bacterium
ATATCGACTACCGGTGGCAGACTGTCCTCATAGTAGGTGGGCCATTTTCCGCTGCCGCTTCTCCAGCCGAATTCGCTCCCACTCACCACATGGCAGATCCGTGTGGGGCGATACCAGGGCGCTCCAAAATCCCACTCCATATCCGCGTCGTAAGTGAACAATTCTCCCTCTTCGCTCAGACCGATGTCGTATTCATTACGATATCCATTGCTGATGAGTTCCCAATTCTCTCCATCCGGTGTGACCTTGCAGACCCAGCCCCCCGGAGCGAGTTTTCCTTTCGCATGGCCACGGGCATCCCACTGTCGCGGAAGCAAGAGATCCTCACTCCAGTTGGTAGGTGCGCGACTTCCGGAGAGTTCAGGGAGATCGGTATGATTTCCACCCAGGACATAGAGATGTTTGCCATCCTCGCTGAGGATAACCGCGTGTGGGCCGTGCTCGCCCCCGCCTCGGATTGACCGCAATTTCTTGACTGATTCGAGGGACCCATCCCCATCTTCGTCGGTTACTCTGTAGAGTCCACTTCGGTCTCCTCCATTGACACACACATAAAGGCTATCGAACGCCCAAAGGAGTCCTTGGGCACTGGTGATGTCGGCCGGGACGGGTTCAACCACAGTCTTGGATTCGGGGTCGCCCAGCTTCGCCGGGGTGATATGATAAAGGCCCGCATCTCTCTGGTCGGAAACGAAAAAACCGCCGTCGGGAGCTGGTGTGATACTGACCCACGACCCTTGAATGGCCTTGGGGACAGTGTATATCAGCTCTGCTTTGAATCCTGGAAGGAGGTTGAGGTTGTCGACTGCGACCGCTTTTGGGTTTAACTCATACCTTGTCGCCTCGGCTTCAACGAATGCCCCTTCGGTTACCGATTTCGACCAGGGAAGGTTCTCCTCGCCGAGTTCTCCCACAACCGTTGCGTTGATCCAACTTTCATCATCGAACCCGATTTGATTCCACCCATCCGGGTCTTCACTGGAAATCTTCCAGGTTCCATCAGTCATGATTCGGGTCACATCGCCATCGGCCGCTTCCAAACTCAGGCGTCCGATCAGCCCAGCGGCGGAATCCCTATTCTCGGTTTCGATCGCAAGAACATTCGTCCCTTTCTTTAGGGAGGCCAGAGCGGGGGCCATTCCCACCGATTGCCAGGTTCGCTGATTGAGAATCTGTTTCCCATTCAAGTAGACGCTGCACTCATCATCGCAGCATCCGGCGAATGTGGCACTTGTCGGAAGATCGTTCAGTTCAAAAGTCTTTCGAAACCATACCTCTTGTTTGTCCTCGACAGCCTCGACCCAGATCCACTGGGCAGGTTCCGCCGCGACTCCGGTCGGCAGAATGTGAAGTAGGGCTAAGCAAAAAAGGGGGCGAAGAAATCGCATCAAATTAAGACTCCCACAATAAGATAGTTTCGAATCCATTTTTCCACAAAACTCGGAAACCTTGCCACAAAATGGAATATCAAGAAACACCAAAGTGAATCTTTACTTTTGGTCATGGCTAAACGGATAATGTGGATCAGACTCATTCACTAGGATGGATAGCATGATCCGACTCTCTCCCGAGGATATCACCACATTTTTCCTCGCTCTTGGCCTATTATTAGGGTCTGCACGAGTTTTGGGCGAGATCGCGATCCGCCTCCGCCAACCCTCCGTTCTCGGAGAAATCATGGCGGGAATCATCCTGGGTCCCACCATTTTCGGTGGGATCGCTCCAGAAATCCAGCAACTGATTTTCCCCCATGAAGGGAACTTTCTAATTCTCTTCGAGGGCCTTACCACTTTGGCGATCGCCCTATTCCTTCTTGTTGCCGGCATGGAAGTCGATCTTTCGACGGTTTGGCGTCAAGGTCGAACAGCGGGCATTATCGGGACCACTGGGTTGGTGGTCCCGTTCAGTGTCGGGATCCTTTTGGGGTATCTAGCGCCATCGACTCTTGGAGCGGAACCCGGTGCCAGTCGGTTGACCTTTGCTCTCTTTTTCGCCACCGCTATGTCGATTTCCGCGCTACCGATCGTCGCCAGAATCCTACGTGATCTCAAAATCTTTCGATCCGATCTCGGTGCAGTCATCGTCGCTGCCGCCACTTTGAATGATTTGATCGGCTGGATTGTGTTTGCGGTTATACTGAGCCTCATGGGGGAGGCCGGTCACGGACCTGGTGTTGGAATGACCGTGATGCTGACTTTGTGCTTCACCGTAGGGATGCTGACACTCGGGCCATGGCTGATGAATCGCATGATCCCCTGGATTCAGGCGAACACGGGATGGCCTGGAGGAATTCTAGGGTTTGCCCTTACAGGCGCCCTCATTTGTGGAGCGTTTACAGAGTGGGTCGGCATCCATGCGATCTTTGGCACATTCCTTTTCGGTATTGCCTTGGGCGATTCCAAACATCTTCGAGAACAGACTCGGTCCACAATCGACCAATTTATTTCCTTCATCTTTGCCCCACTCTTCTTCGCCGGGATCGGCTTGAAAGTTGATTTCGCCGCTCACTTTAGCATCCTGCTTACCCTCAATGTCATTCTGATTGCAACCTTTGTAAAACTGGGAGGTTCGCTTCTGGGGGGGCGGCTTTGTGGTCTCGCTTCGCGGGAGTCCTGGGCAGTCGGATTCGGTTTGAATGCTAGAGGGGCGATGGAGATTATTCTCAGCCTATTAGCTCTCGATGCGGGTTTGATTGGCGAAAGGCTGTTTGTCAGTATGGTCATCATGGCTCTTGTCACCTCGCTATGCAGTGGCGCTGCAATCCAAGCAATTCTAAACATTAGGAGCGGATCTAGATTTCTCGACTACCTCTCCTCAAATGGATTTCGTTCTCATTTGGAAGCAACAACCCCGGAAGGTTGCATTGAGGAACTTGTCGGCGTTCTGTCCAAAGGAAGCAAACTCGACCGTGTTCGCGTAGCGAAAGCTGTATGGGAGCGAGAGACACTTATGTCGACAGGATTGTCCAACCGGCTTGCGGTCCCTCATGCTCGATTGGAGGGATTGAAATCTCCCCTCGTCGCAGTCGGGTTTTCGCATGTAGGAGTTGATTTCAATTCACGCGATGGATTTCCCACACGTTTGATTTTCTTAATACTGACTCCTGCTGGAGAGCACGGAACGCAAATAGAAATCCTGGGAGACATCGCTCGAACCTTCCATCATTCCGAAATGGTGGAGAAAGCACTCCAAACGAATTCTCTGACAGAGTTCCGATCGTTGGTCAGGACTCATGAGCCCGACCAACCTGATCAATCGAGGCCTTCTGGATAGCCATCCGATGGAATCGGGAATGGGACTGCAATGAAACAAACGAACTAGTACCGAAGGATGCCAGTCATTTCAAGGTCTCCTCCATGATGGAATGGATTGAAAAAGTGAGTCGGGTGGAAAAGCGCGGTCAAACAGTTTACAACTTTTCCCCTCGCCAGTAGATGAGACTATCTTACCGGAAGGACGAATCCCGACACAGATGATGCGAATTCTCTATCCCACGATCATACTATGCGTCAACCTATTAGGAATACTCTCCTTTGCGGCTGATTTGCCGGTCATTCATGAAATCGAACCCGATGAGGTCTTGGTGGAGAATTCCAAAGGTCCCCCAGTAGAATCGATAGTTCTCACAAAAACAGTCGGCACCGATCCTCAAGTGTGTGCCACCGGGAATACGCTTCAGGTTGATGTTGGGCAGAACGTCTATTACTGCTTCGAAATCACGAACCAAACGGACAAGACTCTGGACATTCATCGCATCGCCGATAGCGAGGTGGGGGATATCCTGAATAATTTCGCCTTTGCATTGGCTCCCGCGACTACCGTTTTTGTAACCGCTGAGCAAACCATTTATTCGGATGTGATCGGGACCGCCACATGGACAGCCGAGGATGTGGACACCACCACGATTTACACATCGGTCGATTCCACAACGGTGACTGTCTCTCCTCCGCTCCAACTGAGGAAAACGGTGGGTACCGATCCCGGAGCGTGCTCTCTCACAGACAAGATCATGGTGGATCCGGGGACGAATGTTTATCACTGTTTTGAAATCGCGAATCTCTCCCAGGCTGATTTCAATGTTCATGATTTGGTGGATAGCGAGGTGGGAACGATACTGAATTCTTTCAATTTTCTGCTAAGTCCCGGTTCAGTAGTTTTCGTAACCGCCGAACAATTGGTCAACTCGACAGTCGTTGGATTTGCCACCTGGACAGCCTATGAGGAACAGACAGGAATGCCTTTTACCGCTAGCGATTTCGACACGGTTTACGTTCCCCTTCCAACTCCAACTCCGATCGCGGTTGCCGATTTGCAGGTTGGTATTGCTGCATCGCCGGACCTTGTCGGGGTAGGCGAAGACTTCATTTATACTATCGATGTTTCCAATCCGGGTCCCGACCCAGCGACAGAGGTAGTATTAGAAGTTCAATTGCCCTCTACAGTTTTCTTTCTGTCGGCAACTTCAGGGAGCACTTTCTCGGGGGGGATGCTGACCTATCCGCTTGATACCGTTTCCAATCCCGAAGTGAAAACCGTAACCGCGACTGTCCGCGTTCTCTCAGACATCAACCTCTGCGCCAATGCTAAAGTGTGTGGGAAGCCATTCGATCCCGATCCCAAAAACAACTCAGCCCAAACTTGCACTCTCGCAACCGTTTCCACTTTCCACCCCGCCGACATTAACGAGGACACGGAGATTGATGCGAAAGATCAGCTCGAACTGCTCAAAGCCTGGAAGATGGAATCGGAGGAACCCTAAAGCGGTTCGGAATACCGCGTAACAACTGCATTCAATTTTTCCGCCAAAGCCCGGCAGTCCTTCTTCTTCATCCATTGGTTCAAATGAATCGTGACGATCCTTCTGTATAGTTCATCCGCTCGTGGGCATAGGGTGGATTCCTTGAGTTCATCCATGGTGGAAACCCGATTGGGGTCTCTTCTCTTTAGGACCTCGACCATATCGGAAGCGAGATGCCAATCGTTTCTTGTTTCCTTCCCGATCCATCCACATCGGATCCCCAGATCCCTAAGATCGGATATTATCTTCTCTCCCAGGTCAAAGGACTCAGGATAGAATCGGATGACATAACCCATTTCTCCCTCGGGATCATGGGAGGGTTGAATTCGAATTTGCTTAAAGGATTCTAGGTTTTTCATGACCCTTCGTCGAACTTTCTGGAAGCGGGTGACAATCTTCGGCATTCTCTTTAACTGAACCACATTGAGCGCCGCCTCGAGTTCGGACATCCGGTAGTTGGTTCCGCAAAACAGTTCTCCTTCATGCTTGGCTTTCCCAAACCGGTTCTCGCGCCAGAGTCCTCCCCCCTCCGAGAACTGTTGTGCGCGTTCATAGATGTTTTTATCGTCGGTCAGAAGAAGACCGCCCTCACCCCCACCGATGATTTTGTAGGCGGCGATACTGAAACACCCGACATCTCCCAGTGTCCCCACAAATTCTCCATGATACTTCGCGCCGCAAGATTGAGCCGCGTCCTCAATGACTTTAAGGCGATGTTTCTTGGCGATTTTCAGAATCCCCTCCATCTCGCACGA
>JAJDBZ010000096.1 GCA_029261095.1 Candidatus Omnitrophota bacterium
GTCACAAATGTCATTTCCTCCGTCGGCATGAACATTACCCGCTCTTCCAGCATGAGCCGCGGCAATCATACGGCCTTACTTGAGTTCACGCTTGAGATCAAGGATATCCAACACCTGGAACGTTTAGCAAAGATGCTCATCGATCTCCAAGGAATCTCTGGTGTCTCCCAAAAACGAGGGAACCGGAAGACCCGATTGGCCTAGAATCCTTTTTGTTCCACACTTTGTGTAAACTCACATTACCGAATCCATTGATGGAGGAGCATTCCTAACATTGTTCGACTTACTCAAATGGTGGTTCACCTTGGAGATGATGGCCCTGATTGGACTGCCAATCGTGGCGTTCCTCTTTCCCGGCCTGAAGGACAAAGGGATCGGCGTCGCTCGGGTGGTCGGTCTTCTTTTGGTCGCCTATCCGGTCTGGCTCTTTTCACACTGGTTACCGCTTTTTGGGACACCACTCATTGTGGGAGTCTTCATATTCTGGGGCCTCATTGCAGTCCTACTCTTCTATATCGATTTCAAGAATTGGGACCGAGCGCTCCTGCATCCGAAAGAACTGTTCGTTTCGGAATTGGTCTGGCTGGGAGCTTTCCTCCTGCTTGCTTGGATTCGATCCTTTAACCCGGAGATTGAGGGAATGTGGAAGGGGGGTGGGTCTGAAAAGTTCATGGACCTCAACTTCATCAACAGCATCTTGATGTCCCGCGAATTCCCTCCGGGGGACAACTGGTTTCATGGGTTCCCAATCAATTACTACTACTATGGTTATTATCTCTGCGCGGTGATGATCAAACTGACCGGAGTCCTCCCCCATGTTGGCTACAACCTAATGACCGTGACAGTCTACGCGCTCGCCATCAATGGTCTGTGGAGTCTCCTTAGGAATCTCAACTGCAAGATGGTCTGGTCGGCGCTCGGTGTCTTCCTCGCGTTTCTCGCTACCAATCTAAAATCCGCCTTGCTCGCCTTCACCATAAAACCCGCAGAAGAAGTCATGCTCGTCTGGCGCTCTAGTCGAGTGATCGATCTCGACACGGACCGGACCATTAACGAGTTTCCCTGGTTCTCGTTTCTCTGGAATGACCTACATGGGCACCTCTCCGCCCTCCCGATCGAAGTCGGTATCCTCGCTTTGTGTTGGGGAGCCATCGTGTCCCTCGGGTCGGTCGGGTTTGGACGACTGGTCTTACAGGCGCTCTTTCTCGCGGTTGCCTATGGTTCTCTCGTGGTGACCAATGCCTGGGACCTTCCTTGCTATGCCGCTGTGATCGCCATCAGCCTTCTGGCGGCACACTCGATGCGAGATTGGTTCCGACCTTGGAAGCGCGAGGGGGTCCAGAGGTTAGCCTTCCAACTCGTCATCCTGTGTGTCGCCCTCGTCGCTGTCTTCAAAGTCCTCTTTCACGGTTTCTTCGAAAACTTCGTTCCACCCACCTCCGGGCACAACCCTGTGCCTTGGGAGATGAAGTCCCCGCTCGATCTCTTTCTTCTCATCTTCGGCGGCATCCTGGGGGTGATGATCCTCCCCCTCCTGGGCGCAGTTTTCCAGCCGGTCTTTCGGATTTTTCTCAAAGGGAAATCGGAAGAAAAGAAATCCGGCAATGGGATGGTATGGGCGATCCTGCTGATCACCCTCACGGTTCAAGTCGGGGGGAGCGTCTACCTCGGATCGAAGGTCGGAGGATTCGGGCCAGCGATGACACCCATCCTCTTGTTTAATCTCCTGGTTCTCGCGGTGGTCTGGTTGTTGGTCTCTTGGTGGCGGAGACCACCTCAGACTACGGGTAGCCACGAAACCCCACCCCCTAACCCCCTCCCCGCCCAGCGGGGAGGGGGAACGAGTTCCCCCTCTCCACATGGTGGAGAGGGGGTTAGGGGGAGAGGTTTCGAGGGAGAGCGGAGAGGTTTCGATAACGGACCGATTTGCGGTCTGGTGGCCGACCGTTATGTCGCCCTGCTCCTTTGTCTTGGCCTCGGGCTGGTGCTCGGGTGTGAATTTGTCGCGGTAAAGGATTTCTATGGCGGTTCGAGTCTACGGCTGAACACCGTTTTTAAATTTCACTCCCAGGCTTGGATTCTCCTGGCACTCGTGTCCGCTTACCTGACCAACCGTTTTTTGAACACTCTCATCCAGGCGATTAAATCCGACACTCCTGGTAAACCAGTTTTTATCATTGGACTCCTCGCCCATTGCACGGTCATCTTGGCGGTGGTTGGTTGGACTGCCCTCGGAAGTTGGTCGATCCTCTCCACCAAGACCTCGGGTTTCGAGAACAGACCGACCCTCAATGGTCTCGCCTATGCCTTCCCAGAAAACCGAGGAACGGGTCATCGTGCCATGAGCGAGGATGATGCGCGCGCGCTGCTCTGGCTCCTCGACCTCCAACGTTTCGATTATGACCCGGATCGAGTCATCCTTGAGTACTCCGGCAACCCTTATTCAAACGATGGTCGTGTCTCCACCTTCTCAGGTATCCCCACACTTATGGCGGTCGCCAACCATGAGGGGATCTGGAATCGCAAAAAGAAAGAAGCGATGACCGAGAAAGACCGACGCAAGCGGGTGGTGCAGTCCATTTATTCCTCCCCCGACTTCACCGAAAGCAAACGGTTGATGGAAGAGTTTGGGGTAACTCATGTATTCTTCGGAACCATTGAGCGGAACAAATACGGTGACAATGCCAAACAAAGATTCGACAAGTATATGGAAGTCGCGAAGCAATTTGGAAACACAGTTGTTTATTCCGGATTCAGCGATGTTCCGATAGAAAGAGCACTCGTCCCGAATGTCGAGGCGCAGCCGCTGAATAATCTTACGATTATCCAAAGTCCGGACCACCCGCTCCAGGAACCCAGGGGGGTAGCGGTTGGAACGAACGGTGAATTTTATGTCTGCAATAGCAAGTCGGGAACCGTCGACCTCTACACACCAGAAGGAGTGTTTATGAGAAGACTCGGATCGGCAGGGAAATCTCCGAATACCTCCGAACTGAATCAGGAATACTCGGGACCCGGAGGAGTGGTAGTCGATGAGGAGGGGCATGTCTA
This sequence comes from Candidatus Omnitrophota bacterium, assembly GCA_029261095.1. Taxonomy (GTDB): domain Bacteria; phylum Hinthialibacterota; class Hinthialibacteria; order OLB16; family OLB16; genus JACKFH01. The sequence goes on from JAJDBZ010000096.1 coordinate 3,052, forward strand.
TGTCGCCGATACCTGGAACCACCGTATCGCGGTCTTTGACTCGGAGGGACAGTATCAAGAGGAATGGAAAGCGGATTTTTGGGGACCTCGTGATGTCACCGTCTTTGGCGACAAGGTGATTGTCGCCGATACCGGGAAAAACAGGTTAGTCATCCTCAATCGAGAAGGGATGCCCCTCCAAACTGTTGGGGAAGAAGGAACGGCGGAAGGTCAATTCAAGGAACCGGTAGGTGTCGCAGCCCATCGAGGAGAAATTTTTGTCGCAGACACCGGCAACACACGCATCCAGGTGTTTGGACCCAATCTTGAATTTCGCCGAGGATTTCCCGTCGCGGGCTGGGAAGATGTGGTCGGAACGGAACCTTATCTCGCCTTCGGTTCGCGAGGGAGTCTTTGGGTCACCGATTCCGGGAACTCCCGAGTTCAAAAATTCTCACCCGATGGCCGTCTCCTGGCGATCTTCGGCCCTCAAGTCGAGGGAGGGACTCCGCTCAAGAACGCGAAAGGGATCGCCGGGGGACCTGGGTTCCTACTCCTCTCGGACTTCGGCAACCAACGTTTGCTGAAGTGGAGTCCATGAGTTTTCCTCGACCATTTCCATCCGCAGGCAATCCTGTTGTTTGAATCACGAATTCTTCGAAACTGGCCGAAATACGCGAAATGCCAGCGTATACTCGATGCGCTCCTTCATGTTCTTCGGCCTTTTTCGCGATTTTCACGGTTCAGAATCAATACATCATAACCAATTCAAGATACTACATTTACATCACCTCCACTTAACCTAATTCAAGATTTATTCTTGACATGCTAAGTCTAAGAACATAAACTGGTTTTGATCACATCTAGGGGATGAGATCTGTGAGCGCGAGGGGAAATGACGAACTGGATACTGTTAGGGGGATGTCTGTTGGGCCTGTTCGGGGTGGAATGGGTCCAACGAGTTTTGTTTCCTGGCGAAACGTCACTATGGGGATGGTGGCGGGGGAGGACCCGTCGCCAGGAACAACTGACCGGGGGTGATTCGGCCAGCCGAATCACCCCTCAGTTTGACCTTAGACCCGACCGGGTTCTTAACGACTACACTCATTATTGTCGCAGACTCCAGGTAGGACCTCCATCAGAGGTTGAAGAATCCCTCCGTAAACGATTGTTTGAAACCAAAGACCGCAACCAGAGGGTCCTTCTGTACACCTTGTTGGCGCAGGCGTCCATTTTATTGGACAACCGGTCTGAAGCACATGCGCTGATCGAAGAGGCCCGAGAGAGTCTCAGATCCGATTGGCGTATATTGGATCCGACGTTTCGTATGGTTGCCAGTACGGTTAAGCAGGTCGAATCCCTTCTCTACCTCCAAGAAGGGAATTGCCCCATTGTTTTAGACCTACTAGAGGAATCCGAACAGCTCTTTGGAAAACAAAGCTGGATAACAGTCCTTCGGGGAGAGACCTACCTTCTCAAAGGAGAACTAAGATCGTGTCAGACCCACCTCCTGAAATTTTTGAATCAAGAGGAGAAGGAAAACAGTGGGAAAGCCGTCATCAATCTTCCGGCTGGGTCCTGGGCCATCCTCGCTGAATCCTACCTGCGGGGACATGACTGGGAGCGTCTCGACCGCGTCCTCGCGACGTGTGTTGGCCTCAAAAAGTTATCCATCGAAGACCGTGCGGCCGTGCTTCGTCTTAGAGTTGAACTTTCTATTAAGGATCATCAAACAGAGGAAGCGTGGATGAATGTTGAAGAGTTGGGGGCTCTAGCCAATAACTTGAAATACCATCGAGGACTGGCCAGGACTTTTCAACTGGCGTCCGCCCGAGCACATTTCTATGAGGGCAACACGACAGAGTCGTTGCGCCGATTGCAACTCGCAGAAAATGAATGTCGATACCCAGTGGCTCTATGGGAAGTCGAGTTCTTCCGAGCATTGGTTCTTGAGACCGAAGATCGAATGGAAGACGCGATATCGACTTGGGAAAACTTATCTCGAAGAGCCTCGGGAACCTACTATGGGAGAGTTGCCCAAAACCGTTGGGATGAATTGGAACGCCAATCATCCCAAATGCAAAATGCCCTGATCACAACAGGGGCGGTGTAAACTCACCCATGAATTTGACTCCCGATTCGGATCCCTATTCGCATCTCACGACCGAACAACCCAACCCGAAAAGCCAACACCTCCATTGTCTGACTCCCATTGAGTTCGTAGACCTCATGCAAGAGGAGGAAGCAGAGGTCATGGATGCATTGGAGGGGGTTCGGGAAGTCCTTGCCGAAATGATTGCAAGTTTGGCACAACGGTTCCGTAGCGGCGGTCGATTGTTTTATGTTGGTGCTGGGACCAGCGGAAGATTGGGAATGTTGGATGCCACTGAATGTCCTCCAACATTCGGCGTGTCCGACACGATGGTTCAGGCGATTCTCGCTGGCGGCCAGGAATCCTTGGTCCGGTCAGTTGAGGGAGCCGAAGATGATGCCGATGCAGGGGCCGCTGCTGTTCGGGAGCGAGGTGTAACCCGAGGTGATTTCGTCGTAGGGATTGCTGCGAGCAGCACGACGCCTTTTGTTAGAGGTGCTCTCAAGAAAGCCCGTCGTATCGGCTCCGATTCCACACTACTCACCTGTCATGAGTCACCGAAACTCGATTTCGATCTCACACGCACCGTTGTCCTGAAAACGGGCTCAGAAGTATTGACCGGGTCGACCCGCCTCAAGGCGGGAACAGCAACGAAGCTTTTTCTCAATCGCCTCACAACTGGAGCCATGATCCAAATCGGGAAGGTTTACGAAAACCGGATGGTGGATCTTTACATGTCATGCGATAAATTGAGGGAGCGGGCGATCCGGACGACACGCCATTTTACTGGATTGAATCGAACCGAAGCCATCGCGCTTTTGAAGTCTTCCCATGGCTCGGTAAAATCGGCGATTCTTCTAAATAAGTGTGGGGTTGATTATTCAACGACAGTGAAAATGCTTGACGATGCAAAAGGCCATCTTGGTCTTATTATTGATCAAAAGACCAAGTGAGGAATGTTGTTCTTCTGATTGTCACATTTTCATGCTATGCTATACTCTATGTTTCAAGGGGGCATTGGATAATACGGCCTCTTGACTTTAAAATCGTTTCGGCTAGGTTGGTCTTTGGGTAACGGTTGTGTGAGAGGGTGGCTGTTAAGCTTAAGAAAAAGGTTTCTTCCTGCCGAAACCGATAACAGGCGTCCGAAAAATGGAACACACAACAAATCGACATGGTAATATCCTCATTTTATCACTCCTCGAGGATCTGAGTTTCCACCGAAACGACGATTTTGGAGCCCTCCTCCACAAAGTTGTCCATGACAACAACGCTGACATCATCGTGGACATGACACAAGTCAATTTCATGGACAGCATGATAGCGGGTCATTTCGTTGCCGCAAAGCGTGAATGTAACCTCAATAGGCGTCAATTCGGTCTTGCCAACGTTTCCGAGATGGCACGGAATGTTTTGCATTCCGGCGGGGCCGACCATCAAGTTC
>JAJDBZ010000097.1 GCA_029261095.1 Candidatus Omnitrophota bacterium
GGTGAGATGCGGTTTGATCTCATTGTTTTGAATAAGATCATAAATACATTCCGCGAGTTCTGGAAAGAAGGCATTGGCGAGAAGTGTCTTGAGAATCGGATTTCTGAAATCTATCCGAGTTTTAAATACAAACTCATGAGATGTCGATTGGATCTCGGGATTTTCGGGCTGGCTGGTTTGTATCTCGTTGTTGATGCCAAGCACCTCATCGCCCAGCACTTTGCCAAACCCCTCGATTCCCTCAACATCCTTCGGACGATTCGCGGACATGTCACCCGCCGAGCCCTGCATGAAGAAACAGTTGGTGTTCAATTCTTTCTCCACATACTTCATCATTTCACCAGGGTATTCCGCTGAAAACCGAAGATCTCCTCCCTCGAGCATCGTCGGGTGTGCAGAGAAATTGACCAACAGTGCGATCGGTTCTCCCTCGAGGTTGTCGAATCGAACCACCGCCAACTCCTTTTCGGTTGGCTTGGGTTCAATCTTGCTGTGTCGGTTTCGGTTCAGGTGTGTCTCCGCCGATGCCCAACCGATTCGAGCCTCCTCAACATTCGCGGCTGCATCGATAATGACCTGGGTCAGTTTTTCCTCGAGTTCATCCGCATAGGAAGCTGCATCCGGGAAACGCTCTTTTCCCATTCCTTCTCTGTTCCTCAGTTCGATCACCGGACCATGGTGTGTGTGGGATCCGCTCATCAGGATGGCGGTCACACCTGCCTCCTCTCGCGTTTGCCCCAAGATTCGATCCATGATTTCAGGGTCGGGGGATCGACCGAGGTCTAGGCCGATGATGGCGAGTTTTTCCTCCCCGACATCGATGACCACTCCTTTGGCATATAACGGATCCCGAAATCCCGTGGAAAGCGCATCATGTCGCGCGCCATACCCCCACATGGGGATATTGGCCTGGGGAGTAATATCCACCTTGGCGAATCCGACTTTAAAGTGTTCGGCTTGGATGGAATTCAAGAGAATGAACGAGAGGGAGAGCACTAAAACAATGCGATAAAACATAAGATCCTCCGAAAACTCTGGTCGCTAATCTTTTCAAAAGGTTGCCAGAGCAAGATTGTGTTTTGTCCGGTTAAGCATGGATCGGATTGGTTATAGACAAAAGGGGGACGCCCCTCAATGTGGACACGGTAAAGATATCGTTAAATTATTAGTGGAAAAAGATGCTTTTTTCATTATCCTGGGTGAGCAGGTATGGCTGGTCCGTGGTATAGTTTCACCACAATCCCTATTCAACCAGAAGGAAGGACTCTACTCACAATGAGCTTTCGGTGGCTTTTCTCCATTTCAATCCCAATCATTTTTTCACTTTCCTTAATACTCGAATCCAGCTGGGCGTTGGATCTTCAGGCTGGAGTGGCAAAGTGTGTCATCACTAACTCGAGTCCACGGGTTCTGGTAAATGGTCCACTTTCAGAGGGTGTCAACAAAGACATCCACGCTCGAGCACTAACTCTCAATGACGGCGAAAACCGATTGGTGATTGTCACTTACGATCTCAATTGCCTGGATGTGGCGACTCCCTTTCTCCGAGTGAGGGTCAAGAAGGAACTCGGACTCGATCCTTCCCACCTCATCCTGCTTGCCACTCACAACCACAATGGTCCGATTCAGATCAACCCTAAGAATTTCGATTACGGTCGTTGGCTGGCGGACCGTATCTTTGAACTCATTCAGGAAGCCATCTCCAAAGAGACAGGTCCAGTCACAGTGCATTACGGTTTTGGCGATGGCTATTTTGTGGTCAGTTCCGGAAATGCACCTACCGATTATGAGATCCAAATGCTGAAGGTGATGAAGGGGAAAGACCCGTTAGCGATTCTGTTCACTCACCCAACCCACCCATTCCAGGCCTCCGAGGAGATCGTAGGGGCAGGTCATCCAGGTTACGCGATGGAGGAGATGGAGAGAGAACTCCCGGGTACATTGATTTTGTACGCCGACTCTTGCGGTGGGAATCAATTCCCACTCCCTCGTAACGAAATCAACAAGATGCTCTTCGAGGCCAACCAAAAAGGAAAGGAACACCTCCATACGGTTCTCACCGAACAAACCCAGAAGTTTGGTCATTTGCTTGCGCAAAAAGCATTGGAGATCGCCGAGGGAGAGTTTGTCGATGTGACCGGACCCCTTTCCGCGACAATGGAAGTCCTTTCCCTCCCCTTGCGCGATCCCATCTCACGTGAAGAGGCGCTGAAACTGGTTGAGGATGTCCCGGACGATGTCGGTTTTGAGGCCTACCCGCACGATCATCGTGGCACCAACTGGGTTCGGATGCTTTTACGGTATTACGACAAAGGGCTTCCCTTCCCCAAACGGACCACCGACATGATCTGCACGGATGACACCTATCTAATTCACAAAGAGGACAAAGAGTTTTTGGAGAAGTACGCCTCCAGCATCCATGACGAACTTCCTTGTGTGTATGAAGAGACGATCGTCGCGATGATCGGCGACATGCCCTTTGTCGCGATGCAGGGCGAAGTTTGTGCGCCGCTTGGGATGCGGATCAAAGATGCTTTCCGGCGGGATGGTCCCATCTTTGTTACCGCCTACATGGGTGAACACAACCTTTATATCCCAACTCGTGAAATCGTTCGCCAGAACGCCTATCAAGCTCAGGTCATTCAGATTCAATATGCTTGCCCGGTCGGTTGGGCGCCGGAGGTAGAGGACGAAATGGTTCACGCGGTCAACCGAATGGTGAGAAATATGCTCGGTGAAGTAGCACCGGAAGAGATGGAGAGTGAGTGAGATGATGAGATCGTTTTGTTTTGTCGGACTGATAATTTGTCAGGTCGCGTATTCCGGAATGATGGTCGGAGTCGCCACACGCGACATTACACCTTCACTTGGCAGTGCCATGTACGGTTACGGGATGCGTGGCGACAACGTGTCGGAGGGCGTTCATGACCCGCTTTATGCAAAAGCAGTGGTACTCGAAAGTGGAACTGAGACAGTAGCATTAGTCACATTGGATATGGGGAGCATCCAACTCGAGAATGTCCACCGGATACGTGAACAGACGAAGAAAAACTGCGGTATCGAAAAGATACTGTGTATCGCCTCACACTCCCATTCCACTCCGAATCCTCCGGAAGATTTCCCGAGCAAAGACAAGCCCTATATCCGCGACCTGGAGAGAATGATCGCGGAAGCCATTTGCGAATCCGAGAAGAATAAACAACCCGCCCAGATAGCAGCGGGATGGGGAGTGGTCCATGAAGGGTTCAATCGTCGGATGGTCATGGACAACGGGAAGGCGGTCATGCTCTGGGAGAATCGCGCACGAATTCCCACCGAGCCAGTCGACCATAATGTCGGAATCATTCGGATCGAAACCACAGATGGGAAACTCCTTGCAAATCTCGTGAGTTTCTCTTGTCACCCGGTCATCCTTGGCCCGGGAAATCTTCTCATTTCGGCCGACTTTCCGGGGGCCATGATGAAACGAGTCGATGAGGAACTGGGCGGACAATGCATGTTCATGCAAGGAGCCGCCGGTGATATCAATCCCTTTTGGGACAAAACGGAACCCGAGGATGGGGCCTTCGACCAGGTGGAGGCGATGGGCAAGGCACTCGCGGATGAGGTCATCCGAGTCTCTGAAAACCTCTCGGGGTACGAAAGAAATCTCGGCCTTTCACACAAATCGCAGCTCATCCCCATCGACTATCGCCGCGATTTTGAACCGAGTCATGGGCCGCTTGAAGCAGAGATCAACACGGTCTTGATCGGGGAAGATCTCGCCATCGCGGCATTTCCAGGTGAGTTCTTTATCGAGCATGCGCTTGGCCTCCGAGAAGAAGCCCTTTTCGAGAACACTTTTTTCGTCGGTTACTGCAATGGCCAGCTCGGTTATTTCCCCACCATCCGAGCCTGCACGGAGGGAGGATATGGAGTTGATGAGGCCTCTGTGGTGGAGGTGGGAACAGGCGAAGAGTTGGTCAATCGAGCGCTGGTGAATCTCTATTACCAGGCCGGTTTGATTGTCCCTAAACATCCGCCCGAATTACCGCACACCGCGATCTTGGTGGAGAGAGAAAACTGATTCACACCGGAGCCAAGAGACCGAATCACCTTTCCGGAGGAGTCGGGGTGACCTTCACCCCCGGAGGAACCTCGCGCGAATCCGGCTCGGTGATCCGGAAATAGAACCCCCAATTGAGACCGGCCTGGCCGATCTTTAGGAGGATGGTGGATTCGCCGGGTAGAAGGGTGACCGGAATGAGATCGTCATCCACCGAACAGACCCGCGCGCCTTTCTGGTCCCAGATCTTCTCGCCATTGAGGAAGACTTTGCTGGTGTCGTTGCTGCCGAGTCGGAGGACGACCTCCTTGGGAACATCCCCTTGGACCGTGACCCAACCGAGAGCATAGGCGCAGACCCATTCGTTCTGATCGTATTCCTCCCGAAGATCGATGTAGGCCTGTTCGGTCGGAGTTCGGTTTCTCCTCCAGGAGACGACCTCGCCCCCTTTACCCTCATAGGATTCGTTCAAATCGATTTCTTGTTCGGGTGGATAAATCCGATCGTGACCATCCATCCCGAGGTTGTCGAAGGGACCGCACAGGAGCCAATCGTTGACGAACCCCTGTTCGCGGGCAAACCTCTCGCTTAAGGCAATCCCGGTTTTCTCCCGGGCATAATCGGCGTTCAGAAGATTCGGACTCATCTCGACCAAACGGTCGATGGCGCCCTGGAAACGATCGGCTTCTTTCTTGAATTCGGCATATGATACGTGCTCGGTTTGGCGGATACTGAGATAGCTTTCGAACATCTGAAAGGATTGGTCCGACATCTCGATGCGCGTACGAACCGCTTCGGAAACTGGGATCGCCTTCGCACGTTCCAACGCCTTCTTCGCTTCCCGGACCGAATCCGCGGAAAAGTATTCCGGGTAGTCCTCCATCCCCCAAACCGCTCTCTCCTCGAAGGTCAAAAAAGAGGACTCCAAGGCATCGTAATGGGCTCTCATCGGTTCAGCAGCCTCACCAAAGAATCGATCGAGCATGTCTTGATAAACCTCCTCGGGGTCGGAGGCACTGTCCCACAAAAGTTGCGCGGCAACATAATAAGAGGGGAAATAAGCGGCCCATGAATTCTGGCCAAGCACGGTCATCCCCTTGACCCCGATGTCCCTGTAAATCGGGATCGAGGTCGAATGGGCTTTTCTCATCGGCCAGGGTAGGCCGCCGCAGTATGGTTCGGGATCATACTCAAAGATGTACAGGTGCTCGGTGAGGGCTCGCCACTCTTTGAGAAGGGAGGTGAAATCATTCCTTGAATCACAATGAGGATTTCCTGCGCCGTGAGCCGAACAAAAATTATTGGTGGTGGCGAAGACAGCGGTGTTCGGGTGGACCGGAGTCTGCTGCGGTGGGTCGGTGTGGTTGGGGTTGTAAGCGTAGGTGGAGATCAAAGTATTCGGATGCCGTTCTTCGATCCCCGCGAGGACCTGATTCAGAAAGATCTGATACCGATCGGAAATGCTGGGCAACCCGCCTCGGTCCATGTGTCCGCTATCGAGGGCGCGACAGTTTTCGCATTCGCAAAAATCCCAGTTGTCATCCGGGCAGAGAGAGTAGCACTCCAAGTCCGGGTGTTGGTCGAGGTAGTCGTTGGCCGATTGGGTGATGAGTTCGACCGCTTCGGAATTCGAGGTGCAAACCTGTGTCCGTTTACGTTCGCCTTGTATGAGAGCGTAGAGATCGGGGCGATCCTCATAGGTGGCGAGTCTCTCCAAGGTGCGGGTCAGGTTGTGGCCATCGTTCAGCGAGGGTCGATAACAACGATTTCGTTTCAACCAGAGTCGATTCTCCTCAGCAGAACGGGCCTGACCATAACAATTGATCATCCGCATCCGAAAATCGGGCGATTCAATCCGTTCGCCGATCTGAAGAGAAAGACCTTCGGATTGAGGAAAGCATTCACCCAACTCACCGGGAAGAACAAATCGAAATCCGAGATCTCTCAATAGGGTGTAGACCCCGTGCTGGGTCCCGAGCGAAGAACCGCCGAGGACATAGATCGCCTCGGGTGTGACCTTTAGAAAACTCTCCTCATGCTCCAGGTCGGGAACCTGGATGGAGAGTGCGGAAAAATCCTCCGGCTCGCCGATGAAGAGGGGGATCGAATTCGGTTGGGGCGTTTGGGGAACCGCATGGCTGGTCAGTCGTTGGATGAGATCCGACAGGTCCGCGAGCACTTCTTGATTGAGGGGGTCTTGGTTCTCATCGGGAACCGCATGGAAAAGAATCTTCCCTTCTCGGACAAGCTCCACTCTTTCGCCAAAAGAGCCCGCCGCCCAAACGACCAAGAAACAAACTGCGAAGAAAAGAGATTTCAAGAGACCGACTCCACGTGAAGATTGTTGCTGCGAAAACCATTCCGAGTCAGCGAGCGTAGTTTTCTTCTCGCATAATACTGGGCCGCAAAAGCCTTTGCTGTGAATCGTCGCTTGGTTTCGGCACGAGAGAAGGCGTTGGCGTCTTCCAAAAGCCCCCGACATTCCTCCGGAAGCATCACGAGACTGACATGGATGTTTGGCGCGAGGCCGATGGGAAGTCCGTTCTTCATACAGGCTTCATAGAGGTGGGCGAAGACAGGGACCATCTCCTCGGTTCTTGGAACTGGGTAATGTTCCATGTCGGTCCCCTTGAGGGGACGGAAGACACACACGGTGGGGATGGCGCCCCGTTCGGTGAGCCAATCGATTGCGGCGATCGAGGATTCGGGCGGCTCCAGACCGGCGATGATCTCGCCATTGACCACCCAGGGGTTTTTCCAGGTCATGTTCTTTCCGAGCCTGACACAGTACTCAACCGCCGACAAGTAACGTTCCAGTCCATACTCCCGGTGTTTACCCGGACAGATATCCTGAAAAATTTTTGGATCAAAAATCTCGAAACAGAAGGAGACTCGGTTGACTCCCATCTCCTGAAGTCGATCGTATCGGGAAAGGTCATGGTGGGGCGGAGTCTGGACGCCGATCAATAAATCGGTCTCGGCTTTGACCCGTCGAATGATCGGCTCCAGGGTATCGAGATAAGTGTCCCCCTCATAATGACCCGTGTTGAAATCGACATAGGTGATCCCGGACTCTTTTCGTGCAGCGTGGACCACGTCAAGGATGTCCTCGACTGTTTTCTCTCCGGCGTCCTTGTCTCCTAGGTTGAGGCCGACCGAACAGAACTTGCAGTTTACCTTGCTATCCTCTGTCCAATACTCACAAACCGCCGCCGGATAAATGCCGAGATAAGTCCCCTGAAGAGTCCCCACCCGGTCCATCCGTTTCCCCGAGGAGGTCCGAGCTCCATACCAATCGGGTTTTGGAGAGAGGTGAACCTCAACCTTCGAGTGGAGGGGGTGGGTCACATAAAACTGGTCTCCCTCACGGACGAGTTCGTAGGGGCTGACCTTCGCAAAATCCTCGACAACCGGGACATTGGTCCAGAGATTCTCCGGGAGGATCAATTCGAGACCGCTCCCCAACCCAGCGCGAGTTCGAGTGATGGGTCGCCCGCGATGGTCCTCGGGAAAACACTCCGGGTCGATGCGGATCCCCTTGCAGTACAGATCCAGTTTGAGGAACGCGGGGGTGGGTGTCATGGCGAGCATATAATAGCAAAGTCATACGATAATACAACAATAGATCGGGCGGAAACCCTTTCATCAGGACTCCCCGTTCGGTGCTCGCGCGGAGTTGGACTCCGTGCGTAAGAAAGGGTGCTGGAACGTTGCTCTGCATCGTTCACACTCCCGCGGACTCCCGTCCGCTGTCTGCCTTGCCACTCTACTCCGCGTCATTCTCGCGAAGGCGGGAATCCAGGGCCCCGGCCTATGCCTTCTTCCGCCCCCACACCTGCGCCGAGATTCCTATCTCGGCGCAACTTAAGCAGGAATCCCTTCCTGCGAATAGAACCGACCACCCTCATCCTCTCATTCAGCTCTCCGGCGGGCCACAGCACGAAGGGATTCGTGCAGGATTGGGTTCGAGAACGGATTCTCGAACCTGGTTAGACGCGGGGTGGGAACGAGGCGGAGCCACGTTCCAGCAACTGACTTTGGATCGTTTCAACCACTTCCTCCACCGTAATGTCCAACAAACACGGTGGAGGCTCTTCGCCGAACTTGCAATGTCGGGCGTAACAGGGTTGGCAATCGCGGGGCTTTTGCAAGACCACTGAATCGGGGGCATAGGGGCCGGTTCGAACAGGATTGGCGGGGCCGAACAGCGCGACTATGGGAAGTTTCATTGCCGCGGCGATATGCATCGGACCGGTATCCCCGGTCACAAAGACATCCATCCGGTTCATGAAAGCTGCCAGTTGCATGAGATTGCATTTTCCGACAACCGAGGGGATCGGTTCGCCGGATAGGGTCTGGATCTCTTTTTCTTCCTCCACATCCGCCGGACCTCCAGTGAGGATTGGAGACATCCCTTCCTCCTTGAGGGCGTGTGCCAGACGCGCATACTGCTTCGTCCCCCACTTGTTCGCTTCCTTACGTGCGGAGAAATTGAGCAGGATTTTTGGGACGCCATCGGGGATTTCCAAGGAAGCCAGAAGATCGTTCGCAGCGGTGTAATCCCCAGAACCCAATGGAAGCGGGAAATCCCTCTCGAATTCGGTTCGGGATTCCGCTCGTCGGATCTTCGCGCCGATTGTCTCCACCAGGTCGAGATTGCGGTCGACCGCGTGACGTTCCATAGTGGGCAGTCGGACTGGATCGGAATAAAACCAGTGCGTTTTTTCCGAGCTCGGGGCATAGCCGACAATTCGCCGCGCCTTCGACCACCGTGCCACAAGCAAACTCTTCCAGAGTCCTTGGAAATCGATCGCGATATCCCAATCGAGATCTCTGAGTTGAGACTTCATTTCTTTCGCCAATCGCTTTCGGGAGGACCACCCGCCTTTGAGTCTCGAACGGTCGAGGATGTATAGGCGGTCGATCTCCGGAATCCCCTTGAGCACAGCGGAATGTGCATCTTCCACAACCCACCCAATGGTGGCCTCGGGAAAGGATTGTCTGATCGCATGCAACGCGGGAAGAGTATGGATGACATCGCCCATAGAAGAGAGGCGCAGGATGAGGAGGTTCAAGATTAATAACCTCGTAAATGATCAATCAATCGATTCAAAGTCTCACACCTGAGAAGCCATTTGCCGAATGGCTGCCGCAAGATCTCCTTCGATGTTGACTCGAGCCACTTTCCGTCCCTGCTCTTTCAATGCTTCGAGATCGCCTATGGATTGAGCAAGGCACAGGGTGGCGAAATCGTATCCATCGCCAGGGATGGGAATTTCGGCCATGTCTCCTTGAACGACCTGCAAGAACAGTCCGGAGTTAGGGCCTCCCTTATGGTACTGGCCGGTGGAATGGAGAAAACGTGGACCGTATCCAGAAGTGGTGGCAAATCCATGTTTCTTCATCACCACTTTCCGGAGCTCCTGGAGAGCCGCTTCGAGGGCGGGGGTTTCATCGGTATAGCAATGGATGGCGAAGTAGCTCCCTGGTTTCCCGGATTCGAGGATCGCTGGGAATGAATGGGTTGAATCCGCCGACGGAAGCGAACCATCCTTTTTGTAGGAATCCATCACCTCGCCACTTCGGGTCTTGGCGAGTTGGACATTGGGTTGGTCAAAAGGATGGATCCCCAGATAAAATCCGGCCACCGCAGTCGCGAACTCCCACCGATAAAACTCCATCCCCAACTGATCGTTCGATTGAAAGGGAATGACAAGGACGGGATGGCCCGCTTTTTTCAGAGATTCCAGTGTTGGGTCGAGGGAAGTGTCTCCCTCTTCCAGGGTCACTACAAAACATCGATCGGCGCCGTAGGTTTCGGGAAGAACAGGCTCGGTGGCGACTGGAAGGATCCCCTTCCCTTCCTTCCCAGTGCTTTCGGCGATGAGTTGCTCGATCCAAAGTCCGAGTCTTTCCAATCGAGGGCTGGAAAGCAGCGTCAACTTATCACGTCCTTCCAGAGCACAAGCTGAAAGGTAGGCTCCGAGAACAACGCCAGGGTTTTCGGCGGGGCTCTCTTCCTTTGTAGCATGAGAAAACTCGATTCCCCTTCCGAGTATGCTGGCGACATCCGCACCCATCAGAAAGGCAGGGACCATTCCGAAGTAGGACAACACCGAAAATCTTCCACCAATGTTCGGATCGTTCTCGAACAGGCCCTGAAATTTCTTTTCTTTGGCCAGCGCGCTTAAGGAAGTATCCGGGTCGGTCACAGCGATGAATTGTGAACCAGGGTTTTCAGAAACAGAGGAAACACGCTCCCAAAAATATTTAAAGGTACTCATGACCTCAATGGTCCCACCACTCTTGCTCGCAACAATGAAGAGCGTTTTTTTCAGGTCGATAGAATTCGAAACTCTTTCCACCCAGGCTGGGCAAGTACTGTCCAAGACATGAAAATGAGGTTTGCCGGGAGCCGACCCCACAATGCTGGAGAGCACTTCCGCACAGAGGCTGCTTCCCCCCATTCCGAGTAAGACACAATCGCTCGGTCCCTCTTCGATTAACGGGGCAACTCGAGCGGTGAGAGATTCGAACTCTTCAAGGAGGTTGGAGGGAGACTTGAGCCAACCAAGGCGGTTACTGATCTCGGTCGGATCTTCGCGCCAGATCAAATAGTCGCGATTCCAAAGTCTGGCCACTAACGCCGCATGTTTTGCATCCTCTAGCAGGTTGTCAAACCGGTTTTGGAGGGGGGGTTCAAGGTATAAAGGCGTTTTGAGTATGTCATCCATAAGGAATTTACCTGACCGATTCGGAGGTGAGATTGGATTTCTCGATGCTGAGAACTTTAGCGAGGCGCCGCCGG
>JAJDBZ010000098.1 GCA_029261095.1 Candidatus Omnitrophota bacterium
GTTTGGCCTTCACTCCTGTGAGTAACTCGCTTGCACGACCGGTTGCTTGTTCTAGTGAAACAGCTTCGATTCTTTGCATTTTCATTTCCTCGCTTTCTTTCCGAATGATTGAGCCTTATCTGTTTGGCTTCTGTCATCCTCTTAGGCGGATTCTGTGCCAGGTCCTAATAGTAACTGTAAATCCATTAAATTCAGCATGTTACGGGATAGTAGCGATACTTGCTCGGCCCACGGAATATCGTTGAACCACGAACACTCGTTGCGAAATCACGAAATTTCGTGTTAGGTCTATTTCATGGATGCACCTGCTCCGATGACTCCTTTGTTCCCAGACCCCAAACAGTTGTTGTTGGACATGGCCCAACAACACCGGGTTGAAGACCTTCTCACCTTCATCGTTCAGGGGCTTAGCTCCTCGGATTATGTGGTCCTTTCTCGGATCTGGTTGGTTCGTCCAGGCAAGGGCTGCGAAACCTGTCCTATGGCTGCCGAATGTGACGACCGAACCTCGTGCCTCCACTTGGTGGCAAGCGCCGGTGAATCAGCATCGGAACCCGAGGACCGCTACTCACGCGTGGACGGCAACTTTCGCCGCTTCCCGATGGGTGTACGAAAAATCGGATGGATCGCTTCGACCGGTCAGCCGATCGAAGTCCCAGATATTTCTAAAGACCATGGTTGGGTCTCCGATCCGGAATGGATTACGGCGGAAGGGATTCAGGGTTTCGGCGGCCAACCCCTTATCCACAAGGGAGAGGTGATTGGAGTGGTCGCCATCTTCAGTCGTGGCCGCATCGGGCAGGCATGCCTCGATTGGTTGCGCATGTTCGCCGATCATGCCGCGGGCGCGCTGGCGAACGCTCACGCTTGGGAAGAGATTGAAAACCTTCGCGAGAAGCTCGAATTGGAAAATGAGTACCTTCAAGAAGAGGTTCAGCAATCGAGGTCCTTTGGAGAAATGATCGGTTGCAGCGCGGCACTTCAGTCGATCGGTAGCCAGATTGAAATGGTGGCGCCGACCGATTCCAATGTCTTGATCCAGGGAGAGAGCGGGACTGGAAAGGAACTGATCGCCCGCGAGATCCATCGACGCAGCAGCCGGTCCAATAGCCCCCTCATCAAGGTGAACTGCGCGGCCATTCCACGGGAACTCTATGAGAGCGAATTTTTCGGTCATGCCAGAGGCAGCTTTACCGGCGCCATGAAGGACCGAGTCGGGCGATTCGAGCTGGCGAACAAGGGAACGCTCTTTCTCGACGAAGTGGGAGAGATTCCGCTCGAGCTTCAGAGCAAACTGCTGAGGGTTCTACAAGAAGGCGAACTCGAACGTGTGGGAGAAGAGAGGACACGTAGAGTAGACGTTCGTGTGATCGCTGCCACCAATCGGAATCTACGTGAAGAGTCCGAAGCGAATCGATTTCGAGCCGATCTGTTTTATCGCCTCAACGTTTTTCCGATTGAGATGGTTCCGCTTAGAAACAGAAAAGAAGACATCCCCCTTTTGGCCGAGCATTTCTTAGAGGTCTTTTCGAGGCGGCTCGGTCGACCGGTGTCCCGTCTGACCCTCGCCAATGTTCAGTTGCTTCAACGGTACGACTGGCCCGGAAACATCCGTGAACTCCAACACGTCATCGAACGTTCAGCGATCACATCAACAAAAGGAAGACTCGAATTCGATATACCCGAAATTGCACCCACAAGAAGCAAGGCGAGAAACAAGCAAGAAGTTGTGGACAACAAGATTCTATCTGAGGCAGAGGTACGAGAGATTGAAGCCACCAACATCCAGCGAGCATTGGAAAAGTCCGGTGGAAAGGTTTACGGCGAGAATGGGGCCGCAGCCCTCCTCGGGATTCGACCGACGACCCTCTCCTCACGCATCAAAACCCTTGGTCTTTCGAAGAACCTTTGATCCGGAGCATCGTTCCATGCCTTCGGCGCCTTCCATGGTATTTCACGATTCGATCGGGCCTTCGCAAAACTACTCTGCAGCCCCTATAAAACCGTAGTACCGCCCCATCCAGTAAGGGAGTAACCAATACACCCCGCTGCTTTCCACACGTCCGCCATCGCCCCGGACCGCGGTCCACGGGTTCCTGTCCCATCTCATGACTGCTCGTTCGCTCGCCGGTAGCAGGCGGTCCGTTTGCCAATGATCGAGTTCCGGCGAGCGGACCAAATCGATGTCCTCACGCTTAGAGTTGTCGACCGTCCATTCGATGAGATCGAGGGGAGCATCGCGGAGAAATTCGACACAGGCCTCCGAATCGATATCGATGTCGGCGATTGCCCCCGCACTAAAACTGAACAGGGGGCAGTATTCGTCTTCGACCTCATCGTGCCACTGACGCACTCCCTCTCGGTAGGTTTTCAAGTACTCCGGATCTGTTTCGGAGAGGAGAAGTGCATGTAATGTGAGAGTCAGCAAACTCGCGTCGATGTGTGTCCAAAGAGCTGGATCGTTCGGCATCGGAGCCCGTGCCATTTCCAGATACCCTTTTTCCTCAGCCAGTTCCTTGTAGACACGGTCATATTTCTCGTCACCTGTCACCGCGTAGGCGGTCTTCAGATAGGAGAGGAGTTCCGCGCAATTGATTGGTGTTTCCGCGCTCCAATCGAGATCCCCAAAGAGTCTATCGGGCGCCCAGACTCCCCAACGTGTGTGAGTTCCGTCCGTGTCTTGTAGATTGAATCCGCCGTCGATCAGGTAGTCGATGACTCTCCGCACGAGATCTCGAACCTGCTTCCTTTCTTCTTCTGTCTCCGCGATCAACATGTGATAGTGGAAGTATCCAAAGAAATGCCCAGTGATTTCGTCGGAAGAGGTGTCCCCCTTCCAATAGAGAGTCTTATCGGAAGTGAGTCGCCATCTCTCCTCGACAGGTTTATAGCGGGGGTCCTCGACCAAGGCCTCCGCTCTCTCAATTTCATCATAAATCCGATTTGGGTCATGCGGCCTGTGCGGATTGACATCGTGCGGATCATCGATCCAAGCGACAGGGACTGTTGACCGTGCTATGAACCCCGGGGTTTCGGTGACTGTTTGCAAGAACTCCATTGCATCGAAGGCCTTCTGGGCAAGTTCTTTCGCTACGGGGTCCCCGGTCACTCGATAGCGAAAAGCCTCCATCGCCAAATAGTGATTGGTGTACTCCCCATCGTTGTCATCGTCCTCGAAGGTGGACGTCGAAATATCGCCAGACGCCAAGAGGCGTGTGTTGGCCACATAACCCGGATCTCGCGTCTTTCTCTCAAGGACGATGTCATGAAAATACTCGGCTTTCTCCGCAAGAGTCATCATTTTATGTTTGATGACAGAGACACCTTCGCCGGTCGCTATCCAGGCGAAACCATTGCTATCGAAAGCGACATCATGAACATCATCGCTCGGGAGCCAGCGCTTGCTGTGGCGAAGAGACCACTTTTGGTCTTCGTACCGCACTGCACCCCCTTCCGTACCGATCCACATCACACCCCTGGGATGATGAGCGAGACTTGTGACTCGCGAGAAGGGGAGCCCCTGATCCGGTGTCAGACTTCGAACTCGAATTCCCTCCGGGGTGAGAATATCGATACCCGCAGATGACCCCGCCCAAATAAAACCTTGATCGTCTTCCTCGATCGAAGAAACCTCGCTTGAAAGAATCTGATCGCCTTTCCTATACCAATGAGTGACCTCATCCCTCTGGACCCGGAACAAACCTCTGTCGGTGGCGACCCAAAGCACACCACCCTCGGTTCCCAGGATTGACCGCGGACTGTGTGGAAGATTTATCTGCTTTGGGATCCATGCACCCTTCTCCAATTTCCAGAGACCTCTCGGCCCCATCGCCCAACCCGATTCCCCCGAAAAGGACAAGCAGGTAATTGGAGAGTCGATTGCAGAAGACTTACGGAAACCCCCTTTCCGATCGGACTGATAAAGACCATCCCAGGCCCCGATCCATAGGTGGTCTTCCCTACCGACCCCGATCGCATAGGTCGGTCCAATTAGTTTGTCCGGAGAAATTGCCTGCCATCTTCCATTTTCACTCAATTGAAAGGCCCCATCTGCGGTCGCGACAAAGACTCGATCGTCCTTGTCGACTGCGATGGATCGGATCTCCCTGGCCCTTCCGGAAAGACCCTCCGATAGAAACGAACGATACTCCTGGCGGAATGGCGTGTCCGAGACGGGGTCGGGTCGGGCAAAGGTTGCGATCGAAATGACCAAGAGGATGAGGGTGAAGACTGCACGTAGCGCCATGAAATGCTCCGGTTTTTAAGAAGGTTTGGTTACTTCAAACTTGCTAAAAACTCGACTAGATCCCGCACCTCTCTTTCATTCAGAAGCTGGACCATGTTGTCGGGCATCGCGGAAAGGTTCCGCTTACGTTCCTTAATTTCGTCCTTCTCGATCGTGCGTGTTTCCAGGGTAACCGGAGGATCGTCCTCAGCGACCACGTCAACAATGCTATGTGGGATCGCTTTCTCTTTTTCTTTCTCCAGTGATTCAAGGAAAGCATCCTCGTCCCATTCGTCATCGAAACCCTCATCCCCCTCCGAGGTGACTTCCAGAGTGAGAGTCTCCTCATCTTCTTCGAGAACTCTGCCAGACAACCGACTGCCATTCGCGAGGAGCAGTGCCACATTTTCGAATCCCTTTGCGATCGCCACGTTCGGCGAGACAATGGCCTCGAGGAGGTATTCCCGGTCCACCCGCGATGCAATTCCAGTCAGGTCGGGTCCGACCTCGCCACCCCCTTTTCCATCTAAAACGTGGCAGCGAGTGCAGGAGGTGGATGGGTTTTCGAAGAAGACTCTCTTGCCTTCTTCTTCATTTCCTCCATAGAGAGAAGGGCGGTACCACCGCAATGAGTTGACTGGATCGATCGAGGCGTCATACTCATTTAACTTGGCCTTGACCTCTACGGTGGACCGGGATTTGGCCGCTCGGAGGATATCCAGGTGAATCTCATTGGGGGCTTTGTTTTCCATTAGATTGACCACCCATTCAAGAACAAGTTCATCCGCCTCGGGTGAATAGATCTCGGCGAGAGAAGCCAGAGCGCTCTGCCTTTCCTCCATGGAACCGGTTTGGAGGACTTCACTAAAAACCCCGATTGCTTGCTTCGGATCGAGCTTCCCGAGCTGAGCCGTTGCCTCACTACGGAGTTTTGGATCCTTGGATGCACGCGCTTTTTCGATTCCTTCTCCGGCACGCTCAGAATGTGTGGCGACCAAAGTTTTTATCGCGTCTATGCGGATGCGAGTGTCAGTATTCTCGTTTTCCACAATATCTATGAGGGAATCGTCATAACCCTCGAATTCAAACGCCGCGATCAGTTTCAATGCTTCACTTCGAACTCCCGGATCGGAATCCGAAAGTAACCTCCGTACCTCCCCTTCAACCGCGTTTCGTGCGATCGCCGCCTCGCGGTCTTCAATGGGCCTCCAAATGCCGGTTACTTTATCCTGATTATCTGGGTCGCCCCATTCGCTGAGACGGTTCAGCGCTTCTGCACGACGAGCCGGGTCCTGATTCGAGAGACCAAAATTTACCAGCGCTCTTGCGTGGGCTCCTTGACCCAAACGGTAATTGGCATTGATCGCACGGCGAACCAGAGGCTCGTAAGAACTCGAACCCGATTCAGGAAGTCGGTCGATTGCTTTAGCCAGTGTAGGCATGGCTTCATCGATCGCGTTGTCGTTTATGGCTCTAGCCGCTTCCGCCGCGATGTAAAAATCGGAGTCGGAAAGGAACTGGGCGATCATTGGGCTCCGAAGTTTTCGCAATGCCAGAACCGCCGCAAGTCGAATGGCATTCGAATCGTGGCCGAATAGATCGGCGATTTGTTTTTCAACCGCGCACCCGACCAAGCCCATGACTGCCCCGTGTCGTAGGTAGCGGTCCGTATCATTGTTCTCGGATATGAGACTGAGCAGAGGGGCAACCGCTTTCGAATCGCCGATCTCTCCTAGCGTAATCGAGGCGAGGAATCTGACGCGGGGAGATGAGTCTTCAAGCGATTGGATGAGTGCATCGGCCGCTTCTTT
>JAJDBZ010000099.1 GCA_029261095.1 Candidatus Omnitrophota bacterium
ATGGGAATCCAGAACCTCTTCTTCCGAGGAGCGCGCCTCGATGTGATGGTCGAGAAGGATGCGATCGCCATCAATGTGAAAGAGGAATCGGTCGAACCGATCCGGGTTTCCTTTAACGAGGAAAGGATTGACGAGAAGGATGGGAGCAGGTGGCGCGAGTTCATTTTAGAGGGGGAAGGCCAATTCCGATTTAGGTCGATCCCGTAGGGCGGATTAGGACGGAGTCCGTAATCCGCCAAGTCGCACCCACAAGGTTCAATTGGGGGTTTCCGGTGCGAAGTGGCGGATTAAGCATTCGCTAATCCGCCCTACATCCCCGACCCAAGGATTACCGCCAACCCCGGGAAGAAATTCTGAAACGCATGAATACAGATGGCCACAAAGATCCCCCGCCACCAGGCCTTTCTCCTCCAAGCCAAATAGCCGCACGAAAAAACGAAGAAGGGCCAGACGATTCCCAACCCCCAGAACGGCGAGGCGAGTGAATGAAGAATCGCCCACAAGATCGCATTGATCGCTGCCAGCCTTAGGGGCCGTTGGGTGATAAAGGAAAGCAGCCATAACCCCGCCGCCATGAAGAGTGTTTCAATCACCGGAGCAGCAATGACTATTCCGATAAATGAGATCACCGGATTGCCCATATCCAACTCAGGAGCGTTCTCCTCGGTCATCAGTCCGGTCGTCCCGAGAATCGCCGCGATGATCATCGAGGGAACCAGACTGACAATTCCGGAGCGGATAATATACCTCCGCATCGGCATATTCGTGCTAAAAAAGAAATCGTAGATTCGTCTTCCCATGAGCTCTCCTCAATCCAGATGATACACCCAAAGCCGACAACAGATCTCCAAGGTATGCTTCAAGAATCGGCCGCCTCATTCTAGGAAAGTATAACTTAAATCATTGGGCTCGGCATGGCTCTTTTTCCGATTTTGCACAATGGCCACTCCGAAGGATTTGGATCGGGAAATCTTCTCTGGTATTGACTCCGCACCCCAGAAGTGGTCCAATACTCACATCAAGGGGATTCTCTGGGGTGAGAAAGCTACTTGTTAAACAGACTTAACCAAACCCAAATAATTCAGTCCTTTACTCTCCACCCGGATTCCTGGGAACAAACCCTGATTGTCCATTCATTCAATTTATGCCTAAGAGGTTAGGAATGCCCGCTGCGAAAAGAAAGATTTTCGTTCTCGACACCAATGTCATCCTCCACGATAGCAGCTGTTACAGCCAGTTCGAGGAACATGATGTCGTGATACCCATCACTGTTCTGGAAGAACTCGACCGATTCAAGAAGGGGAACGAAAGCCTGAATCACCAAGCCCGTGAATTTGTCCGCTCTATCGACTCCCTCAGCGGGGACAAACTTTTCAACGGTGGCGTCACGATCGGCGAGAAGCGCGGAAAACTCTCGGTTAAGTTAGACCGAGAGTTCCACGTTGATATCGCGCTCTCTTTTTCATCCAACAAACCCGATCACCACATCCTGAATCTGGCCTTTTGTCTTTCCAAAGACCACCCAAGAAAAGAAGTCATTCTGGTCTCCAAGGATGTCAACCTCCGGATGAAGGCGAAATCGATTGGCCTCCTCGCTCAGGACTACAAAACCGACCAGGTCAAAGATGTCACCTCCCTTTACACCGGACACCGTGTCAGTGAACACATCCAGGAAGATATCCTCGAAAGGCTACATTCCGCCCCATATGAAGTGGAGGTATCGGATTTCCCGCCTTTCGAAGAACCCCTGACCCCGAATGAAGGTCTGATTATCCGCAATGGCAAGAAGTCCGCTCTGGGCGCCTATGACGCGGCTCATGATACCATTCGAAGGATTGACCGGGTCTCCGCTTATGGCATCCAACCAAGAAACGCGGAACAGACCTTTGCACTCGAAGCCCTGCTCAACGATTCCATTTCCCTAGTCACCATTACAGGTAAGGCGGGGACGGGAAAAACCCTTCTCGCATTGGCTGCAGCCCTCCAAAACCGGAGGACCTACCGCCAGATTTTCATGGCACGGCCCATCGTACCATTGAGCAACAAGGACCTTGGGTTTCTCCCGGGCGATATCCAGTCGAAACTCGATCCCTACATGCAACCCCTCTTCGATAATTTGGGAGTCATCAAGATGAGCGATGGCAAGGGACGCGCCCAAGAGATCGGTAAACTGCTTGAAGAGGATAAGCTGGTGATCTCGCCTCTTGCGTACATCCGCGGAAGAAGCCTCGTCAAAATTTTCTTCATTGTCGATGAAGCTCAAAACCTGACCCCTCACGAAGTCAAAACCATCATTACCCGAGCGGGGGAGGGAACCAAAATTGTCCTGACTGGCGATGTCTTCCAAATCGACCACCCCTACCTGGACACCCAGTCCAACGGTCTCAGCTATCTCATCGAGAAGATGAAAGGCCAAAACCTCTATGCCCACATCAACCTCACCAAAGGCGAAAGATCCGAACTGGCCGAACTGGCGAGTAATCTGCTTTAGGCTTCCCCCCGCACTTCCTTTTTAGAGACCACTAAGAAAAGAATTGACACTGGTCTGTATTGCCCATATACTTTGCACTATAGAGTACACGGCAATATATGGAGGGTTCCATGTCCGACTTCGAATCTTCATCGCACCAAAGTCCCTTATCGCCCCCTGAACACTCATTGGAACGTCTGGTCGGGTCCTCATCTGCATCACGCATCCAAGAGGACACCGAATCGATCTTCGTGCGGATGGGCGCACTCCCTCGTGCGACGCCTCGTGAAATCATCTCACTTCTTTGTGCAGTCGTTTTGCTCGATTTGGCTCTCTATGGTGGCGGTGGCGCCGCCTCTTTTGCGGCGGTCTTCGCAGGATTCTCGATTCTCTTTTGGTTGGGATTTCGGACCCTTAGGAAGCCGGGGGTCTCAGCGATTCTCACAATTCTCATTCTGCTTCTTTCCGCCAGAATTCTTTGGGAGGGCGACCCCCTTGGGATTCTCTTGGGTGGGTCGCTCATCGCCTTATTGGCCGCCTCACTCTCCGGTAACACTCCTTATCTGAGTGAGACTGGTATGGGCACAATGGCAAACCTTTTCTCCGGTATTGTCGTTATCCCCTCCTACCTCCGTCCACTTAAAAAAGTGAAACGGCCGTCGGAGTCCTCACTCATGTCCGTAGTCATTCCGGTAGCCGTCCTTGTCGTCTTTTCCGGTCTCTTTGTTCTCGCCAATCCAGTCCTCAGGGAGTACTTGAACCATGCTTACCTGACACTCTTGGAATTCTTCGAATTGTTTCCCATCAACCTGGGTCGAATCCTCTTCTGGATTTTTGCTGCTTGGGGGTTCGCGGGTCTTGTCCGAGGGGAACTCTTTACCGGTGCGAATAAACGGTTCGCAAGTAAGTTCGAAGCATTTTCAGAACAGGTCACCGCGGTCTCTGCCACCCCCGTCTACGCCTTCACAGCCGCTCGCAACACTCTTGCATCCGTGGTCTGTCTCTTCACCGCATACCTTGTATTTGAAATCTCATACATCTGGATGCGTGAAATCCCCGAGGGGTTTTACTATTCGGGCTACGCTCATGAGGGAGCGATGTGGCTGACTATCGCACTGGCTTTTTCCACTTTCACATTGGGAATCCTTTTCCGCAATGAACTTCTTGACCATCCCAAAGTCACTCTTCTCAAGAACCTTTCTTGGTGTTGGTCCCTCCAAAATCTGATCCTGGCGGCCTGTGTTTATTACCGTCTTCACATCTATATCGAATACAATGGAATGACTCGAATGAGAGTGGTCGGTCTTTATGGGATTCTCGCCGTCCTCTTGGGGTTCGGGTTGGTGGTCTGGAAAATCTTTCGGCGAAGAACCCTCATCTCGCTGATTCGACTGGATCTTTGGGCACTCTACTTGATCATCTATCTGTACTTCATGACACCGGTCGATGTCTTTGTCACACGCTACAACGTAAATCAGATCCTTTCCGGCAACCTCTCGCCATCGGTTCAAATCACCGCCCATCCGATTCGACCCAGCGGCATCCCCGAACTCCTCCCACTCCTGGAATCGGAAGATGAGATCATTCGGTTAGGAGCAAAGGCCCTTATGGCACAGACATTCGACGATCTCACCCATCGATGGCTGGATGAAAGGGAAGGGCCTTGGAAGTTTAGACAGGTCTCATTCAATCAAACTCATTCTCAGTTGAGCGAGCACCAATCTCTCTGGGAGGATATGAAGGACCCTGAGTCCCGGCGCGGGGCGATCCAGTCAATGAGCGCGTATACCCAACAGTGGTATCATTGAGCCGCGCCGCTCGTTCGCTTTGCGGGCTGTTACCGCCAATTAGAAATGTCCGGTTCCTTGCCAAATAGAGGTGTCCGGTTGGTAACCCGGAGATATTGGCGTTTTTTCTCTTCGCGGCGCGAAGCATCGCTTTCTCATTGTTTGAAAAAAAATGAGAGCGTAACTCATCATCGCCGTCAAGCCTGTGGAAATGTGGGTAACTCCGTCCCTTCGTGATCGATGGGTTTAATTGGGGGGATCGAGTTGTCTGTTGTTCCAGGTGAGATCGATCTGAGAGGAGTTATCCAAGCGATTGTGGCGGGGCTGTGGGCAAGACCCGTTCGGTTTGTCCATAGCCCCGCCACATGAGCGGCAGGTCCGGCATTACCACAAGCGCCCCCGCTCGAACGCGATCACCCAGCCATTGTCATTTGTTTCGTGCTCAGAGTTCGCAAGGCTTCCGGATGGGCGGGAGCGGGGCGGCGACTTTTGCTTGGACGGCCCTCAATCTCCACGAACTCCAAATACGTCCCCTTGAATCGCGGCGCCAAGTTTCCATCCATACGAGTTTCCACCTCCAATTTTCCTCCTCTCAGGCCCCCAGGGTGATTCTGCAACGTGATTTGGAAGAGCCCACGGTTCCATTGAATCGTATAGTCGTTGTTCACCGTCCGCTCCTCGCGCACGCAGAAGATCGAGTCCAGGTCCATTTCACCCCGCAAAATGTCCTCGATCATGCCATTCTCTCCAGAATGCCACATAATCGGACACTTCCAGTTGGCACCTACCGAACATTTCCATTTGACAACAACACGAGATTGACTTTGCCTGACTTGGATCCTATAGAATCGTACCCATGCGAAACGAGATCAGTGGCATGCGGGTGAAACGCTTGTTCGTCCCCCTTTCGAACCGGTGGAAGCATACCGGTTACAAATCGCCTGGCTTTCTCGTTGTTGCCCTTCTCTTCATGTGCTTCCCTTCGTTTTCAGCCACGCTACACTTGTCAAAATCGGGCGACGGTTCCGACGGTCTAACCTGGGGCGCGGCGTACACCACACTCAACGACGCACTTGCCGCCTCCGCGAGCGGCGATCATATCTGGGTGGCCGGCGATGTGTACAACGAAACCGTTAAACTGATCACTGGAGTTTCGTTGTTCGGAGGTTTTGCCGGGACGGAATCGGCCGAGGACTTCGACGACCGAGACCCCGTCGCGAATCCAAGCGTCCTCGACGCTAGCGGTCTCGATTCGAACGTCATGATCGGCGCCGATGATTGCCTTCTGGGAGGGTTTGTCATTCGCGGAGGCTACACCTCTAAAGGCGGAGGAATTTACTGCGACCATGTCAGCATGGCATTCGAAGATTGTCGGATCGAAGACAATCTTGCGCGCACCTCCGGTGGAGGCGTGTATTGTTCGGGTTCGGACGTTTCCTTCAAAGGGTGTGTTTTTCGTGAGAACAGGGTCATTTCTTCCGGATTGGCCCTTGGCGGTGGTCTATTCATCACGGCTTCGAGGCTTTGGATGTCCAACTGCGAGATTGTCCAAAACGACGTGTTTGCGGAGGCGGTGTTGGTCACCCCCAATCCGGGCAAACTTCCGACGAGTTACTATGCCTCCAGGGCTTACGGTGGCGGCCTCTATGTCGCCGACGTAACCGACACGGAACTGATCAACTGCCTGATTGCCAACAACGCGGCTTACGGCACACAGGCCGACGATCTGCAATGGCGAGGTTGGGGGATTTACCTCTTTGGATCCTCCGCCCGAATCTCGAACTCCACGGTCTACCAACCCTACGACCTCTCGTATGCCACGGCCGGGGAGGCCATCTTTTCGGCCGATTCCGACTTGGCCGTCGAAAACTCTATTGTTTGGGAGGGGCGAGAGCATGTCGGCACACGACGCGGGACTGTGATGGTCTCGTACAGTGACATCCAAGAAGGGTTTCCCGGAGAGGGTAATATAAACGCCGACCCGAGGTTCGTGGATCCAGAAGGGGGCGATTTTCGTTTGCGCGGGAGTTCCCCCTGTATCGACGTCGGGACACGGGTCGAAGTTTTTGAGGACCTGGACGGCAACCCGCGGCCCATCGATGTACCTGGGCGCGGCGGCTCCGGCTTCAACTCCTTCGACATGGGCTGCTACGAGTTCCAGGAGGGGAACGCGCCCCCCAACGCGGACCTCAACGGTGACGGTCAAGTGGACTCGAAAGACTTGTTCATATTCAATTCCCAGTGGCGGGAGAATCGGCGGCAGAGTGATTGAAATGTAGAGGCGAGTGGATCCGTTCCAGACGCTCATCCTTGCTCCGCTGAAATCCGGTTCCGTTCGATTGAATTCGACACCCGGCGTCTAGCCTGAAACCTTCGATCGTCCCCGAGCCAACCGCGCCCACAGTGGAGAATCCCCGCGTCCCCCTCTTTCTCCACCCTTCGCAACAATCGACGAACCTGACGCTCCGATATCCCCAACTGAGCCCCAGCTTCTCCCCGCGTCAGCTGACCCTTCATCACCTCATGAATCACCTTCAACCGGTCTCGATCCACTCGTTTCATTTGCAAAATGTCCTCGCTCATGCCTTTCTCTCCAAAAGGCCATATAACCGGACATTTCTACTTGGCAACTACCGGACACTTTCATTTGACAACAACACATTCGCATTGCGGGCTGTCTCCCGTCCACTTTCTCACCTATGATTCTAGAAGGTGGTTAACTGATATCTTCGGTCTGCAAGAACGCCATGACAGGTATTAGAAAACCGATCGTCCGTTCACTGAAGGCATGATGATTCACTACGAAGAAGCACTCCAAAAAATCGAAGAGGCTTGTGAAGCCCTGCCTGTGGATGAAGTTTTCCTCCGTGAGGCGCATTCACAGGTTCTCGCCGAAGATGTCTTTCTTCCTGAAGACCTTCCTCTCTTCGACAACAGCGCCATGGATGGATACGCGCTCCAGTCTAAAGACCTTCAATCCGCATCTGAAGCATCTCCAGATACCCTGACTTGCATCGGAACAATCGGAGCGGGAGATTCGCTCGATCAATCGGTCTCCTCCGGGACCTGTTTGAAGATCATGACAGGGGCGCCGATTCCCGCTGGCGCCGATTGCGTAGTTCCTGTTGAAAAGACTCGGACCGAGGGTGACCAAGTCACCTTTAAGCAGTCGTCCAACGCAGGGGATTGCATCCGCCGAAAGGGCGAAGAAATGCGGGCAGGAGGGCTTTTGGTCGAAAAGGGAACACCCATCGATGGAATCGTGTGGGGGCTCCTTGCCACTGCGAACAAAGCCAAGGTGAAAGTGACTCGGAGACCAAAAGTGGCGATCTTGATGACCGGTAACGAACTGGTCGAACCGGGGGAGGATCTCAGGCCGGGGGAAATTCGCAACTCCAACGGTTTTTCGATGCGCGGTGTTTTAAATGAACTTGGAGTCGAGGTGATCGATCTGGGTGTCGGCGCCGATGATCGCGAGGAATTGCAGACAAAACTCAAAAAGGGATGTGAATCCGATGTTCTCATTACTGTCGGGGGGGTGTCCGCGGGTGATTTCGATCACATTCGCGACCTGCTCGAGGAGGGTTTCCTTGGATTCGAGGAACTCTTTTATAAAGTCCGCATTCGCCCCGGCAAACCCGTTCGGTGTGGGACCATGGGGAAGACCCTGATGTTCGGTCTGCCAGGAAACCCGGTCTCCTGCTTGGTGGGGTATCACCTCTTTGTCAAACCCGCTCTAAAAAAGATTTGGGGTTTTCGGAATTGGCGGAACCCTGTATATAAAACCATATTGAAGGGCAATATCAAATCTCCAGCCCCATTTCTTAATTTTTGGAGAGGTGAACTAGCCCCAGATTCCGAGTCTGGCAAGTGGGTGGCGATACCCAAGGATAAGGCCAGCAGTAGTATGTTGACGACGTTTTTAGGGGCCAATGGGTTGATTCTCGTGCCGATAGACCGGGCCGAGGTGGTCGATGGCGATTCCGTAGACTTTATCCCAGTATGAGCGGGTGAATAAATGACAGAAATGGATAAAAAAACCGGTAGAACTCAGCGACCGCGTATCGCTGATGTGGCCAAAGCCGCGGGTGTCTCGCAGACCACAGTTTCATTTGTTCTCAATAACCGTGAAGAAGAAATGGGGATTGCCAAAGAAACCGCCGATCGGGTTCGTGCAACCATGCGCGAGCTCGATTATGAACCGAGTCGCCACGCTCAAGCCTTATCCACTGGGAGAAGCCGGCTGCTAGGAGTCGTCCCCTACAGCAGCCGAAACCTTTACCGGACATTTATGGGTCAGAGAATTCTCGAAGGATTCGCAACAATCTCATTCTCCCGTGGATATCATTTTGTCATTTTCGAGGAACTTGCTCCGCTCACCCCAGATCGGGAAACGCACCTCCGTCGTGCTGTGGTCAAGAGTGAAATTGACGGCCTCGTTTTTCTCAATGTCGATTACCCCGATGAAGACATCGAGGAACAAATGCGTGAAATCGCCGGTGATATTCCGATTCTCACAATCGGGACGAGCGAAGACCAAGTCGGCGATGTCCGCCTTTCGATTCATCTCGAGGATGCTGCTGAAAGAATCCTCGGTCACTTCATTGAGTTGGGGCACCAATCGATCGGGCTTGCCTACCACGCGGAGACCGAGGGTAGCCTGCCAGTAGTCGAAGCTTTTCGCAGACGGTGCGAGGAAATCGATGTCCCTCTACCCGATGAGAATGTATTCATCGTCGACATTAATAAAACCGATCAAAGTCTCATAGCGAAAGAGGTACACAAACGCGGAATCACCGCAATTTTCTGTGTGTTCGACTTGATCGCGATGAAACTTACTTTCGCACTCCAAGATGAGGGGCTGAGTATTCCCGAAGATATCTCTTTGGTTGGATTCGGAGATTACCTGACCACCCCTCATATCCACCCACCTTTGACCACTTTTTCACCACCCATGCGGCAGATCGGAGAAATCACGGCAAGTTACTTGATCGAACGAATCGAAACACCCACACTCCTCAAGAACCCCATCAACCAACGATTACGGGGAGAACTCCGGATTCGGGGATCGAGCGGTCGAACCCGATCATAAAAAAAAATTCATGGATGACTGAAGATTCGCATTTTTATGGGACATCGATTAACATAAGAGTCCACAGGGCTCATTCGAGACCCGTGGGTTCCAAGGCTTGTGCGAGGTGCAAACTGGTAGATGGCTGACGCTGAAATACTTTTCCAGAAAAAAACCCTCTCGGTGGTCGCCATCGATGACAATCCCGACGATGTTGAAATGCTCCGCGTCTATCTCGACTCAATCCCCCAGTGGCGAATCGACTTTTACCCCTTCGATTTCTCTTCTCCCCGAACCAAACTTCCAGATCATGATCCCGACATCATTTTCATTGACCACCACTTAGGACTAGAAACTGGTTTCTCCGGACTACAGAAGATCCGCAACTCCGGTGTGAGTTCCCCTGTCATACTGATTACAGGTCACAGCGACGAAAAAGTCGCGGTCGAAGCCATCCGCGCCGGGGTCTCGGATTACATCGAGAAGCAGTCACTCTCGGCCGACGGTTTGGACCGGGCTATTTCCAATTCCATTGAAAAACAAAAACTCCAACTTCAAATTCAGAAACAACGTGAGAAACTAGAAGCATCCAATCAGGACCTGATTCGCAAGAACAACCAGATCCGTAGTTTCTACCACAATGTTTCACACGAATTGAAAACACCGTTGACCTCAGCTTTAGAGTTCATTTCTCTCACGCTAGAGGGCAAAGCTGGACCGGTCAATTCGACCCAGCGTGAGTATTTGGGGATTGCAAAGGACAGTTGCGTACAAATTGGCACGCATGTTAATGAACTTCTTGATGTGACTCGGTTGGAGACCGGGAAAATGACTGTGCATACACATCCCGCTCAATTCGAGCCCGTTCTATTAAGAATTCTGCCAAACTTTGTCCACAAAGCCAATTCGGCCGAACTCAATCTCACGTGTGAGGTCGATCCCGATCTCCCCAATGTCATGATCGAGGAAGAGAAAATTATTCGCGTTCTGAACAACCTCATCAATAATTCAATCAAGTTCACTCGGCCCGGAGGATCGATCGTCGTTCGGGCCCATCGCGTACCTGAAAATGAAGAGTGGGTGGAAGTGTCGGTCAGAGACACCGGTCGCGGCATTCGACCTGAAGAAATAGACAGTATTTTCGATCCGTTATATCAAGTCAGGAAATCCGATACGCTCACAATGGGAGGTCTTGGTTTAGGGTTGAGTATTGCCCAGGGAATCATCCATCAACACGGTGGTGAGATAAGAGTTGAAAGTGAATGGAAGAATGGCAGCACTTTCTATTTTACACTTCCAGTTGCAGGTCCCGATCAACCCATGGAAATCCTGGTGGTTGATGACGATGAACTGACCCAAGATGCGATGAGACAAGTATTGGAACGCGAGGGTTACAAGATCACTGTCGCTGAAGGCGGAAAAAAAGCACTCCAAACCCTGGAGCACCTATCACCGAATCTCGTACTCTTGGATATGCACATGCCAGAAATGAACGGACCTCGCGCTCTTAAAGAGATCAAGAAATATTGGCCGCACATTCCGGTTGTGATCATGACATCTAATCCGCAAAGCGAGTTGGTTACCGAGGCCCTTAAACTTGGACCCATCACCCTTCTTGCCAAACCTTGCAAGCGACAGCAACTCGTAGATACTGTACGTGAAATTCTTGAACCATCAGAACCGAACCAATTTGGGGGGCTCGAACATTGAGAAAAATACTGGTAGTTGAAGACGATAAGAATGTGTCAAAAGCCTTGGGGATCCGTTTGGCGGGTGCTGGCTACTCGGTATACACCGCGGTTGACGGGCTAAGCGGCCTTCGGGAAGCGGTCCAGAATCGACCGGACCTCATTCTTTTGGATATCTCTATGCCGGCGGGCGATGGATTTTCAGTGGCCAAAGCGGTGCAACGGTTGAATGTCACTGGTGGGACCCCCATTATCTTCATTACCGCCAGCCGGAAACCGGACCTTCGGGAGAAAGCAATGTCCATGGAATCGGTGGTCGGCTTCATTGAAAAGCCCTATGACCCAGAAGAACTCCTCGGTATGATCCACGATGTGATCGGCGATCCCTACGATGGGGAAGAATCCGGATCCGAATCGTCCGAATGAGTTCCGTGAGTCTGTATGTAGAGTTTGGGTTATTCGTTTCAATCTAAAGTGGAGGATGTATTATGTTTGCAAGAGTTTCCGTTTTACTATTCCTTTCGGCTTTCCTACTCGGCGCGGCTCCGACTGTTTCCGAGGGTGGCGCTGTCTCGGTGGCGAACGCATTGATTGAGAATTGTCCCGAGAACCTGAAGACAGACTTGCTCCATCCTTTTGATGATCCGGGACGCCTCGATTGGCATTATTTCCCACGTGACCGAGAGGGCCTTGCTATCGGATCGATGGACGATGAACAGAAAGACCGTCTCTGGACGCTCATGAAGACAGCGTTATCACAGAAAGGGATGGATAAAGTCGAAGGAGTCATTCGTCTCGAACAAGTACTCTTCGATCGAGACCAATCGCCAGGCCGCGATCCTGGAAATTTTCACCTCTCAATTTGGGGGGATCCTTCAGAGGGAAAAGAATGGACATGGCGATTCGAAGGCCACCATATGTCCGTGAATGTGACACTGAATGGCGACCAGGCAATATCTGTCACTCCCACTTTTTTTGGAGCCAACCCCGGAACTGTCGACGAGGGTAAGTGGAAAGGTTTCCGTAACCTCCCAACCCAGGAGGACCTTGCAAGGGAGTTCATGTTGTCCCTTCCCAAAAACCTGCGAGAACAGGCGATTGTCGGTGGGGAATTGACTGATGTTGAAAGTGCCGGATCTCCTCAGGTGGACCCTGAAATCGATACCGGTTTGGCGGGTGCGGAACTGAACGAGTCGGGTCGCGCGCTTCTGGAAGAGATGCTTCAGACTTACTCCGAGTGGTTCCTGCCAGAGATTTCGAAGGACTTAGGCCTGGATAGCACAAGTTTGGTCAACAACTCCGGTTTGATGATCCAATGGAAAGGGGGACTCGGAGAAGGCGATGATCTTCACACTTATCGAGTTTCCGGGGAGACCTTTGATATCCAGTATGCGAATAACCAAAATTCGGCCAATCATGTCCATACATTGATCCGGACCGTGGGGCACGATTTCGGAGAATAAGGAACGAACCGATCCCAGACGGAGACAGAATTCTCTATCCGAAGAATTCCTCGGCGGTCTGTTCGGAACGGCCCAATTCCAAGTCGACAAGTCGTTGGAGGTGTGTCAGGCCTTCGACGTCGATCTTGAGAAGGGTGAGACCCAGTTGTCCTCCATCGGACTGGCGCGCGATTCCCGCTTCCCCTTCGATAGTAAAAGACGGTTCTTTTTCGCCAATGAAGGCTTGAAATTTTACTGGGCTGGACAGGCGTTCGGAATTATCGAGTTGAAGCTGCATTCCATTGACAGACACATCGATTGAGTGTCCCTCAGAACGTTCACCTTTTTCGTCTTCGAGTACCACCCGACATGCAAGGGGCACACGCGCAAACTGCCGTCTCTCCTCATTCATTGATGGCGCCTCCCTCGGTTTTTCTCACATTCAATCGCATTCGCCCCGAAGTTTATCACAAATCTTTGTCATCCACCAAAAAAAGAAATCTAGACAGCATTATCCGATTGAGAATGGGACGGTCAACAAGAAAACAAGGAACGACAAGTGTCAGCCGGATTCGTGATTTGAGAACACCACAATCGAACCGGCAGAGAAACTGAATTTCCAATCTTGTCCCGCCTTCGGAGGATCGATTCGAAAACTGGGAGCGAGACTGATCCGGATCGGTTGATCATGAGTATTGACGATCAACCTCCAGACCTCACCTTCGAACTGGACATCATCGACTACCCCACTCATTTCAAATGGGTGAATTCCGGCAGGTGCAATAGATTCGGGTCGAATACCCACTTTGATCGTACTTTTCTCTCCAGTCGCCGCTGTTTCGATTTCCGCGCCAAGGACGTTGATAAAGGATGCGTCATTCCCTTTCCGTAATACCGCACATTCGAGGACGTTGATGTCCCCCAAAAACTGACCGACTCTCTCGGTCGGAGGCCGATTGTAAAGTTCCTCCGGTCCGCCTATCGCTGCAATCTCGCCCTCAAACAGGATCGCCAGGCGGTCCGACAACGAAAGCGCTTCCGATTGGTCGTGCGTCACATAGACAGTCGTCATTCCGATTTTCTGTTGGAGTTCCTTGAGTTGGCGGCGAGTCTGGTTTCTGAGCCTGGTATCCAGGTTGGATAAGGGTTCATCCATCAGGAGAACCCTGGGGCGGGGGGCGATCGCACGGGCAAAGGCCACTCGCTGTTGTTGTCCTCCTGAAAGAGTGTGGACATCTCTCTGGTCGAATCCCGGTAGATCGACTAACTCCAAGGATTCTGACACGCGACCCTGAATCTCATTTTTGGGAAACTTTTGGGCGCGCAATCCATACGCTACATTCTCGAACACGGAGAGATGTGGGAACAAGGCGTAATTCTGAAAAACCATTCCGAGGCGACGTTTCTCGGGTGGGAGGTGAGTCACCTCTTCTTCACCAATCAGAATCCGCCCTTGGGAGGGGGGTTCAAAACCCGCAAGCAATCGAAGAAGCGTGGTCTTACCAGATCCACTGGGGCCAAGAAGGCTAAAAAACTCTCCCTCTTCGATACGGAAATCGAGGCCTTTCAACGCA
Source organism: Candidatus Omnitrophota bacterium (assembly GCA_029261095.1). Taxonomy (GTDB): domain Bacteria; phylum Hinthialibacterota; class Hinthialibacteria; order OLB16; family OLB16; genus JACKFH01. Next base: position 14,033 of record JAJDBZ010000099.1, read on the forward strand.
TGAAAGGTCCCAAACCTCTGGTGAAGACCCTCAATCTGAATCGATGCCATGATTAGGTGTGGTACTCGGCGTTTATTCGGACATAGTCATAAGAGAGATCGCAAGTGTAAACGGTCATTTCTGCCTTCCCCTCACCCAAGTCAACACGGATTTCGACCTCTTCTTCAGCCATTCCCGCCTCTACCGTGGCCTCATCGTACTTGGCCGCCATTCCTTTCTCGAACAAGAGTTGGTCGGCAATCCAAACCCTGACCTGATCCGGATCGAATGAGGCCTGAGTCCGGCCGATAGCCGCGATAATGCGGCCCCAGTTTGCGTCCTTTCCGAAAACTGCCGTTTTCACTAACAAGGAGGTGGCCAGAGTCCTCCCAACCTCCCGGGCATCTTCGGTATTCGCTGCACCCTGGCATACAATCCTCACTAAGTGTTCGGCCCCTTCGCCATCACGGGCCATCTGCCTGGCAAGATCGATACAGACCTGTTTTAACTGGCTGCGGAAACTCGAATAGGATGGGTGATCCAGAGTGATTTCTTCTGTATCCGATTGGCCATTGGCGAAGATCAAGACCGAATCGGAAGTGCTCGTATCACCATCCACGCTGAGTGCGTTAAAACTCTCACTAACCGCATCTCCTAGAGCCCTGTCGAGAGCCTCATGGTTCACCTGCGCATCCGTGGTAATGTAAGCGTGCATGGTGGCCATGTTGGGATGAATCATTCCGGAACCCTTGGCGATTCCACCGATAACCACTTCTCTTCCATCGACTGTCAGTCTACGGACGGCCGCTTTTAATCGGATGTCCGTGGTCATGATCGCTTCGATCATTCGTTCATCTTCTCCGGTAGCAAGGCTCTTTGCGGCCTCCTGAATACCCGTCTTGATTTTGGTCATCGGAAGAAATGTTCCAATGATCCCGGTACTACAAACCAAAACTTGGTCGGCCTGAAGCCCTAGTTCTTTGGCGGCGATCCGGGTCATTTTTTTTGCATCTTTCATCCCACGGCTCCCCGTTGCCGCATTCGCATTTCCACTATTGCAGATTACCGCCTGGACATTCCCTTTTCCCAAGTGCTCTTTGGTCACTCGCACCGCTGGGCTGAGGAATCGATTCTGGGTGAATCTTCCCGCGCAAACACAGGGGAAATCACTCACAAGAAGGCCAACATCCCTCCTGGTTTTTTTCACTCCCGCATGAACTCCCGAACACCGGAATCCCTTTGGAGCGGTCACTGACAGTTTTTGCTCATCGGTGGCATGAAGCCCCATCTTATCAATGGCCCCTTCTTCGTTGGCATCTTCTTTTTCGAGCATGAACGATTTTGCCTGGGTGAGTAGTTCCTCGGGTTTCGGTTCTTCCACGGGTAACATTTCCATTCCTTGACTCTCAAGCACCCGCCGAATTTCTATCCGATCTTTTGAAAATCCATAAGAGGCTCGACCAATGAAAGGTCTTTGAAAAAGATCCTGAAACGACCGACGTGTATCGCTTGGAATGATTGCCACCAGAAGAAAATCACTTGCATCAATCGCCCCCGAACCCGGCTCGCGAGGATCTGGTTGGATTCGTACACACTCTCCGAAATCGGATAACTCGTCGAGGAGATCAGGGATGCCTTCGCTGACAGACACTCCCTGATTCATCTTAAAAAAGACCACTGCGATCTCCGTTGGGATCTCCGAGTCTGACAAGATGCGTTCGGACTCTTCCTCGGACCATTGAAGGCAATTGAGTACTGAATAAACAGGTAAATCGGTCATCTTTCCCAGTAAGATCCTAACGGACTGATTCTTCCAAGAGAACGGAGTCTCGGGGCATCGACAAAGGCCTCCGTCAGGAATCCCTGATCAAAAGACAGGCTCCATTCCTCAGAGAATGAATTGTAGTCGAAGCCGGTGCAAGAGGACAACGCCACGTCCATGGGTTGCCCAGTCTTCATCAGTTCTACCAGTCTCGCCACAACACCAAAGCCCTCTTTTTCCACCAAGAACCTAAACCCAGATTGCGATTGAGCCATTGCCATAGCGGCCTCGCGGATATCGAGAATCGCCCGAAAGGGTCCCGCGAGTTGGTGGAATGCTGGAAGTTTGCCCGCGGTGAGATCCTTCTTGAGGTCGTTCCTTCCCCCGTTCGGAGGTCCCTCGGGAAAGGCGAGCTGATGAGCGAACCCTTCCGCGAACCAACTTGGAGCGAGGCCACGGGTTTCGACATCGATGAGCCAAAGTCCATACGCATAATTGAGCATTACCTCCAGGTCCGAAAGTCGACCTCTCGCCGCATCATTTCTCAAACGGATCTTGCCTCCGATAGAGGTCACTTGATTCCAGTCTGCCGACTCACAGAATCGGGCGTAGTCCGATCGTTGGTAGACCGAGACTCGGACCTTCCTGGGTGTCGTCAGTTGAAAGACTCGTTCCGCCTCATCGCGTGCTTTCGCGAAAGCGGTTTGAAGGTTTTTCTCGTCGATGCTGAAATTCGGATTGGAGCGAAGAATGAAATTCTTCGAATCAACAGTCCGAAAACTTCGTTCCAGGTACCTCTCCCTTTTTACAAGATCGCTCAAATACACGAGATTAGCATCGGACCTACCAAACTCTCGCATGGCCGATCTTAGGTGTTCTTCCGCTAGATTGTATTGATCTCGGACATAAAAAATCTGCGCCAATAAGGAGTCGATTGGGCCGGTATCGATTCTCCACGCGAGAGCTTCCGAAGCCTTGCTAGTTGCATCCACCCAATCCGCCTGCCCGAACAAGTCTTGCGCCCAGAGCCAATAAAAATCACGGTAATTGTGTCCCGTGGCGTTCACCAAATCCTGAACCCTCGATGCTTTGGCTTCTGTCCAGGCCTCATGAAGCAAGCGGTTCGCGGTATAGTAGTCGCCTCTTCCCACAGCGATTTCAGACTGTTGGGTGTAAACATCTACAAGGAGTTTTGAAAGATTTTCTTGGCCTCCCACCATCCGAATGGACGTGACCAATGCCTCGGTGGCGCGGTCGAAATCTCTCAGATGGATCAGAGGCACAACATAATTGATGGTCGCCTGACCGACCGCGGCACGGGTCTCATTGGATTTCTTCATTCCATACGCGTTCCGGGTGTCGGCCAGTTCTTGACGGAGGATATCCAGGTCACCCTGTTGGGTCGGTGAATCGGAGACCTGATCTGGTTTTTGTTCAGCTTTCTTCAATTCCTGTTCTTTTTTGAAATCTTCAATCAGTTTTCGTTGGGTTTCCAGATCGACCTGACCGGATGCGAGAGAGGACCCGAGGAAAACCATAAGGAAAAAGATCTTGCTAGTATGAGGCATCGATTACCCATTCATTCCCATGGGTTCAGTGAACAAGAGAGACCCATTGTATGATATTCTATTCAAGTTATCGTCCCATTTGAATGAAAGGATAACTTCGAGGCGCACCTCTATGGTCGATTCCACAGTCCCCAATCACCACCGTATCGCCGAGCGCATCGCTCGGATGGCCCGAAGCCGCGATAAATACGCCCAATCGATCCTGATTCATGGCCCATTGGGGTCCGATCACAAGGAAGTGGCTACTCATTTCGGGCAAAGCGTATTCTGCGAATCGGGAATAGGCGATTTCGGCGCCTGTGGCGATTGCAGAGATTGCCGAAGAGTCCGAGAGCGAAAACACCCGGATTGGATTTGGGTCGAACCCGACCGATCGGGAAAAGGGCTCCCGAACATCTCGATGGAAATGGTCCGAAACCTTCAGGACCGGATCATCCTCAATCCCTTCGAAGGGAACCGCGTCGTCGGATGTCTGTTCGAAGCCGAGAAAATGCGCCCAGAAACTGCGAACTCTCTTCTGAAACTTGTGGAGGAGCCCCCACATCATGCACTCTTCATCCTGGTCACCGACAATCTCGAGCGGATCTTACCGACCATCCGATCCCGCTGCCTTCCGGTTCCGCTTGGACCTCCAGATCCCAAAATATTGGGTGCGCGGCTTAGCGGTGAGCTGGGCATTTCCGAAGAAGAGGGCCAACAAGCGGCACTCTGGGCTATTCAGGAAGGGTTGTCGCCGAGTGAAGCGATCTCGGAATCCCTTTGTGAGCTCCGCGACGATTCGGTCGAAATACTCGATCTTGCCATCCGCATGGGAGAACATGCTTTCCTCCCATATCTCAAATCGAGGAAGTATCCAAGAGAAACCAATCTCGTGCTGATCCGGTTTTTCAGAGATTTCCTTTCGGAGACCCTATTGATGGGAGAGGGAAGAGAAGAGCCCCTGACTTATCGGTCACACTCGGAATCGTTCCGTGTCTGGACACGATCGCTTCCTCCGGAACGGATCCCGGACCTGATCGATCTGACCTTCGAATTTGAAGAGGGCATCAACGGTTATGCCAACCCGACCCATTCGCTCGTGACCTTCCTGAGCCAAGTCTCCCAAGCCACGGGTCATTGATGGGGTTCTAACCCGTCCAATATTTTTGATAAGATGGAAGGAGTGTGCCGGAGTGGTGGAATTGGTAGACACGCCAGGTTTAGGTCCTGGTGGGCTTTTCGCCCGTGTAGGTTCAAGTCCTATCTCCGGTACCACACCCCTCAACTCTCTTTTCGGATTCCATAGAAAATCGTGTATAGAGTCGGAACTACCAGGAGAGTCAGCACCGTCGCAAAGGTCAGACCGAACATGATCGTCACCGCCATGGCGATGAAGAAAGCGTCCTGAAGCAGCGGCAGCATCCCAAGCACCGTCGTCGCGGCTGCCATCATCACCGGCAGCATACGGCTTACCCCGGAGTTGATGACCGCGTCGTAAGGTTCCATTCCAGCTTCCCGATTGATGTTGATCTGGTCCATCAAGACAATGGCATTCTTGATCAACATGCCCGAAAGACTCAGCGCGCCCAGCAGAGCCATGAATCCGAATGGCTGATCGAATATCAAGAGGCCCGCCACGATCCCAATGAGGGCCAGCGGTACAGTCAACCAGATAATCAGCGGCTGACGAAGGTTGTTGAAGAGCATAATGACAATAAGAATCATGATGATCAGAAACATTGGAATACTACTGGCCAACGCGGCTTGAGCGTTACTCGAACTTTCGTACTCTCCTCCCCATTCCATCAGATACCCATCAGGGAGGATTCCCGCTGCCTGTTTTTCCGGGATTAGGTGCTCCAGCGGTCCCTTGATTCTCGCGTGAAGTTGGCTCGCTTCGCCAGTCTTCTGATCGCAGTGGATGGTAATAGTGGGGCGACGTTCGAAGCG
>JAJDBZ010000100.1 GCA_029261095.1 Candidatus Omnitrophota bacterium
GTTTCTTCAGTGAATTTTGGTAACGCTCCCAAGCCTCCTCATCCCTTTCCGCCGACTCCGCGAAATAAATGAACCCGAGCGCCTTCCTCGGACGGTCGCTTAGGTTTCCATCGGCGAAATGGATCGTCTTCGAATGATGGGCGAGGAGATCGCCGGCCTTGAGGCGCATCTTCGCCACATCTTGCTCGGTCCATTCGACCCCCTGAAGTCCTTGAGAGAATCCCACTACTCCGGAATCTCCATGACCAAAGATGGCTCCGTGGTTCGATCCTCTGACATAGTTGAGGCACCCGTTCTCTTGGTCGCAATCGACCAGGGCCAACCAAAGTGTCAGCGCGTGATTCGGTTTCAGGCAAAAATAGTACCCGTCCTGATGGGGCGGGGTGGGAGTTCCTCGATGGGGGGCTTTATAAAAATACTCCACATTTTGAGGGACCGCAGGTTCGCCGAGCAACTCGGACGCGACGCCTTTCATTTTGTCCGAATGCACGAGATCGTGAAAGTAAGAGTCCATCTTGTGCATGTCGACCAACTGTTTGAGCACCGGCTCGCCATCGATGGTGTCGTAGAGCGCCTTGTGCTTTTCGAGAGTTGGGACGACCTCTTCGAGATATCGCGAAAGTTCCCGATCGATCTCCGCAATCTCGTTGGGGTTCAGGAATTTTTCGACCCGGACAAAACCATCCCAATCGAACTCGGATTTGAAGTGTTTCGTATCCATGATTGAAAATCTTAATGACTATTGGATTCGTTGGGAATGACCCTATAGGCGTCCTTCCCTCACGAGAATGTGGTAGGTTGCCCTGTCAAATCGCGAGGGTGGTCGTCGAAAAGCGAAAGATAATGACCGTCATGAGATCGCTTCAAAGAGTGTCATTCCTCCTAACGTCGGAATGACACGGATTGGAGTCGGAAATGTTCGATGAAAAGGAGATATTCTATGTCGATGGCTTTGAAATCCTTTTGCCTCTTATTGGGCGTGACGCTGTCTTGTTCTCCCAAGAGTCTAGCCCAAGAGGAACCCATGAACCCCAACCTCATCCCCACGCTCTACGAAACAGCAGCTAAAACACTCTCTGAGCAGCGCCCCCCTCTCCCAAGAAACAAAGAGGACTGGCCCGCCTTCCAGAAACGAATCCTCGAAAGGCACGCCGCCGCCCTGGGGGTTTCCCTCGATCACGAACCCTCGAAGATCGATTATGAAACCGTCGAGACCCTGGACCGCGATGGATACATCCTCAAGAAAATTCTCTTTGAGAGCCGCCCCAACCTCCCGATTCCAGCGCACCTTTACCTGCCGATCGGTCAACCCGAACCTGTACCCGCCATCCTTTCTGTTCATGGCCACTGGCCGGAAGCGAAGAATGCGGGGCCGGTCCATTCACGCTGTGTTTTTCTTGCCAAACGCGGTTTTGTGGTCCTCGCTCTCGATGCGATCGGCGCAGGCGAACGCGCTTTTGAGGGGATCGCTTATCATGGGAGACAGCTCGGATACCAGTCCCTGCCCACCGGAAAGACTTTGGCTGGGCTTCAGGTGGAAGACAACCGTCGCGCCATCGACCTCCTCTGTTCGCTTCCGGAAGTCGATCCCAAGGTGATCGGAGTCACCGGCGCTTCGGGCGGGGGCAACCAAACCTTCAACCTCTCGGTAATAGACAGCAGAGTCCAAGCCGCGGTCGCGGTCTGTTTTTTCGGAACTTATCGGGGGTACCTCCGTGGCGCCCACTGCGCGTGCGAACTGATTCCAGGAGGGCTCACCTATGCCGATGAAGGGGTCATCGCCTCTTTGATGGCTCCTCGCCCACTCGCGATACTGGCGGCCAAAGAGGACCAAGGGGCCGCGTTTCGGATCGGTGACGCTCGAAACCAGGCTGAAGTCGCGAAGCAACTCTATCAACTTGCGGACGCCGAAGAATCCTTCAAGTTCATCGATTTCGAGGGAGGGCATGATTACAGTCAGATCATGCGCGAGACCATGGTCGCGTTTTTCGAAAAGCATTTGATGAAGAAGGCGGACGAAGAGAGAATTCCCGAACCGGACCTCGATCTGTTGGAACCTGAAGCCCTCAAAGTGTTGGGCGAGGAAGGTCTCCCTGAGGGAACCGTTTATGTTCCGCATCTGGTGGCCAGGCTCGCGGAAGAAATGGTTGAAGACTTTGAGGGAGGAGGGAAGGATTGGGCAAATCCGGAAGACCGGCCCGAACTTCGGAAGAGACTCATAGATAAAGTTTTTGGTGGATTCCCCGCCATCATTGCGGCGGGTGAGAAACCTTCTGCAAAGATTGAGCGAGAGGGCAACCAAACCTTTCTCCTTTCCGAACCCGGTGTTCGATTGCCCATGACACTCCCCTCAGACAATGATTCATCACCAAGCAGAATCTGCTTGGTTCTCGGCGACCTCCCCGATGGATTAACTGCGGACCCGGATCCCAGCACCTCATTCGCCACCATCGCGCCGAGGGGGACTGGGCCGACCCTCTGGCCAAAAGCCAACACAGTCGATTGCGAGGATTACCTCCTCGCCCAAGGCTCGGACATGCTCGGTCGACCGATGCTGGGTCAATGGACATGGGACGCTCTTGCCGCTGTCGAAGCGCTTCGCGGGAGGTATCCGGAATCGAAGATCGCGGTATGGGGCGAAGGGGTGATGGGACTCGCCGCTCTTTTCGCGGGAGTTCTGGACGAGGAGATCGCCGGAGTGGCGACTTCCAATACTCTTGCGAGTTATGTCTGGCCCGACCGTTTCGATGATCGCTGGGGGTTGGTCCATTTCGTTCCGGGGATACTCGAAGTCGGGGACATCCCACAGATCGCTCGAGGGATCTCCCCGCGACTATTGATCGTCTCCTCTCCCCGAAATGGAGGCGGGGAGGTCGAATCATCGGTCTCTTATACGCTCAAAGAAGCGGCGCATCTGTTTTCAAAAGATGATTATTGATTTGCCAAGGGTTTGCAAAACCAGTCGTGATTGGGAAATAAACAGCCGAGATTAGTATGGCGGAGGGGGGGGGATTCGAACCCCCGGTAGAGTTTTACCCCTACGACGGTTTAGCAAACCGCTGCGATCAGCCACTCTGCCACCCCTCCGATGTGTTTTTGAATGTTGCTAGAAATCAAAGATGATGTCAATCATTTCAAGAAGCCCCTCAATCAACGATTCGCGTGGTATGGTTTACGAAACCCTGTGATTAGACAATCATCGCATCACAAACAGTGGAGGCCCCATCATGTCGATCTTTCGGATGACCCTTTTCCTTCCCCTCGTGATTATTCTCGTCTCGGAGGCGTTCGCCGCCGGATATCCCAAAGTTAATCTCGCCATCGGCTATGAGGTCGACCCGAATTGGCCCGACCGGCCCGATGACATCAAGTGGCGGTATGTGACCGGCGTCGCGGTCGATTCCCAAGACCGGGTTTGGACTCTCAACGCGGTGGATCCGCAGGTTCAAGTGTACGATCTTGAAGGAAACTTCCTCAAATCCTGGGGAGACAAAGATTTCAAGAACCCCCATTTCCTCCGTGTCGATCCGGAAGGCCACATCTGGTGCGCAGACTTTGGTAACCACACAGTCCGCAAATTCACAGAGGATGGAAAACTTCTCCTCACTCTCGGGACCATGAATATGCCCGGCCGAGATGAAGACCACCTGAATCGTCCCACCGATATCACATTCACCGCCGAGGGAGACCTCTTCGTCACCGACGGTTACGGGAACAACCGGGTTGTTCATTACGATAAGAACGGGAACTTTATCAAGAGCTGGGGAGAACTCGGAATCGGCCCTGGAAACCTTAGCCAGCCGCACAGCATCGCGGTCGACTCGAAAGGCCGCCTCTATGTCGGCGAGCGAAATAACTGTCGCATCCAGATTTTCAACCAGGAGGGGGAATCCCTCGAACAGTGGCGGGATCTTATCAACCCCTGGGGGATCTGGATCACTCCTAAGGACGAGATCTATGTGGTGGGTTCCTCTCCCGCGCGGTGGACCGAAAAGTGGGGCAACCTCGGCAATCCCCCCACCAATCAAATGCTCCTAAGACTCGATACATCGGGGGTGGTCCAACAGATCTGGACTTTCCCTCTCGCCAAAGAGGGCGAACTGATCCCAGGTCATCTCGATTGGGCGCATGGTCTGGCGGTGGACTCGAAGGGCAACCTTTACATCGGGGATGTCGCCGACAACAGCCCTTCTCATAGGGTGCAAAAGTTTTTAAGGCTGTTGCCCGAGGATTGAAGTTGAACGCTGGAAACTCAACCGTGTTTGAGAATTCTCACTCTCGTCAGATTACGGTACTTTTGGTCACATTGTGAAAGAATTTCAATCCGACTTCCTGGTCCTCGGCAGTGGAATCGCCGGTCTTTGTTTCGCCCTTGAACAGGCTTCGAGGGGGACTGTCATCATCCTCACGAAGAAAGAAGATTTTGAATCCAACACCAACTATGCCCAAGGCGGGATCGCCTGTGTCTCCACCGCCGAAGACTCCTTCGAATCCCACGTGAAAGACACCCTAGTTGCCGGTGCCGGTTTATGTAACGAAGCGGTGGTGAGAGAGATGGTCC